>JBISJU010000001.1:0-277257 GCA_044442865.1 Candidatus Makana argininalis
AATTAAATTTTCGTTATTATATTTATATATATAAATAAATTAATTTTATTATAAAAACTTAAGGTTTTATATGGGAAAAATAATTGGAATAGATTTAGGCACTACTAATTCTTGTGTAGCAGTTATAGAAAATGGAAAACCAAAAGTAATTGAAAATATCGAAGGTGATAGAACAACACCTTCTATTATTGCTTATACTAAAAATAACGAAATTTTAGTTGGACAACCAGCTAAAAGACAATCAATTACAAATCCTGAAAATACTTTATTTGCAATAAAAAGATTAATAGGAAGAAGATTTCAAGATAAAGAAGTTCAACATGATGTTGATATAATGCCTTATAAAATAATAAAAGCAGATAATGGTGATGCTTGGATACAGATTAAAAATAAAAAAATATCACCTCCTCAAATATCAGCTGAAATTTTAAAAAAAATGAAAAAAACAGCTGAAGAATACACTAAGGAAAAAATTACTGGAGCTGTTATTACTGTCCCTGCTTATTTTAATGATGCTCAACGTCAAGCAACAAAAGATGCAGGACGTATAGCAGGATTAGATGTTAAAAGAATAATTAATGAACCTACTGCTGCTGCTTTAGCTTATGGTCTTGATAAAGAAACTGGAAATAGAATTATAGCAGTTTATGATTTAGGTGGAGGTACATTTGATATATCTATAATAGAAATAGATGATGTTGATGGTGAAAAAGCTTTTGAAGTATTATCTACTAATGGTGATACACATTTAGGTGGTGAGGATTTTGATAGTAAATTAATTAATTATTTAGCAAATGAATTTAATAAAAACCAAGGAATTGATCTTAAAAAAGATCCTTTGGCAATGCAAAGATTAAAAGAAGCTGCTGAAAAAGCAAAAATAGAATTATCTTCTTCACATCAAACAGATATTAATCTTCCTTATATTACAGCAGATAATACTGGTCCAAAACATATGAATTTAAAAGTTACTCGTGCTAAATTAGAATCTCTTGTTGAAGATTTAATTAATCGTACCCTTAAACCATTACAAATATCTTTAGAAGATGCAAAATTAACTATATCTGATATTAAAGATGTAATATTGGTTGGTGGTCAAACTCGCATGCCTTTAGTTCAAAAAATAGTTACAGATTTTTTTAATAAAATACCAAGAAAAGATGTTAATCCTGATGAAGCAGTAGCTATTGGTGCATCTATCCAAGGTGGTGTTTTATCTGGTAATGTTAAAGATGTTTTATTATTAGATGTTACACCTTTATCATTAGGTATAGAAACTATGGGGGGAGTAATGACAACATTATTGGCTAAAAATACTACTATACCTACTCATCACAGTCAAATTTTTTCTACTGCAGAAGATAATCAATCTGCTGTCACAATACATATATTACAAGGTGAACGTAAAAGAGCAATAGATAATAAATCATTAGGTCAATTTAATTTGGACGGTATTGAACCAGCAATGCGTGGTAATCCTCAAATTGAAGTTACATTTGATATAGACGCTGATGGTATTTTACATGTTAATGCAAAAGATAAAAAAAGTGGAAGAGAACAAAAAATCACAATAAAAGCCTCTTCGGGTTTAAAAGAAGAAGAAATAAAAAAAATGGTAGAAGAATCTAAAATTAATGCTGAAGCAGATAAAAAGTTTGAAGAATTAATTCAAATAAAAAATCAAGCTGATTATATTTTACATAATAGTAAAAAACAATTAAAAGAAATGGAAAATAAAATTTCAAAAGAAGATAAAAATTTAATTGAAGAATCACTTAAAAATTTAGAAAATTCACTTAAAAAAGAAGATACAACAGAAATTAGTAATAATATGCAATCATTAATAAATCTTACTAGTAAAATAATAAAACCAGAAAATAATAAAGATAATAATAATACAGAAGAAAATAATAAAAAAGATAATAATGTTTCAGAAAAAAATGTAGTAGATGCTGAATTTGAAGAACTTAAAGATAAAAAATAATAATTTAATATAAAACAAATATGTTTTTTTTTAAATATTTTATTATAAAACAACGGACATATAATAAATTTTTATGTCCGTATATTAAATTTATTAATTATATTTAGGTAAAAAATGTCAAAATTAGATTATTATGAAATTTTGGGTATTTCTAGAAATTCAGAAGAAAGAGAAATAAAAAAAGCTTATAAACGTTTAGCAATGAAGTTTCATCCAGATAGAAATTTAGGAAACAAACAAGCAGAATCAAAATTTAAAGAAATTAAAGAAGCGTATGAAATATTAAAAGATCCTAAAAAACGTGCACAATATGATCAATATGGTCATTCTGCTTTTGATCAAAATAATAATGTTGAAGACAACTCAGATTTTGGTGATATATTTGGAGATGTATTTGGTGATATCTTTGGAGGAAATAGAAAACAAAAAGTTAGAAGAGGTTCTGATTTACAATATAATATTCAAATATCTCTTGAAGAGTCAGTACAAGGTGTAATAAAAGAAATACGTATAAGAACTTTTGAACAATGTAATTATTGCAACGGAAGTGGTGCAAAATCAAAAAATTCGATAATACATTGTACATCATGTAATGGAAGCGGGCAAATACATACAAGACAAGGTTTTTTTACTGTTCAACAAACCTGTCCATATTGTATGGGTTGTGGAAAAATTATTAAAAATACATGTTTAAAATGTAATAATGGTAGAATAGAAAAATTAAAAATGTTATCTGTAAAAATACCATCAGGGGTAGATTCTGGAGATAAAATAAGATTAACAGGAAAAGGAGAGGCTGGAGAATACGGAATTGATCCTGGTGATTTATATGTAAAAATAAATATTAAAAAACATCATATATTTAATCGTAAAGAAAATAATTTGTATTGCGAAATACCTATTAGTTTTTCAAAAGCTGCTTTAGGAGGAGAAATAGAGATACCAACTCTTTATGGAAACTTAAAATTAAAAATACCTTTAGAAATACAAACAGGTAGAATTTTTAGAATAAGAGGCAAAGGTGTTAAATCATTACGTGGTTTATCTATTGGTGATTTATTATGTAAAATTATTGTAGAAACACCTGTAAAACTTAATAATTATCAAAAAAAATTGTTATTAGATCTTGAAAAAAGTTTTTATAATTCATATAAAATTAATAATATTCCTAAATCTAGTAAATTCCTTGAAGATGTAAAAAAATTTAAATAATTAAATATTATTAATATTTTTAATTTTTTTTATTATCTTTTTCTTATAACGAGATGCTTTATTTTTATGTATTAAGCCTTTTTTAGATTGTCTATCAATAATTGATTGAAATTTTGAAAACATATTTTTAGATAAATTTTCATTTTTTTTATTTATATAAAACAAAATTTTTTTTAAAAAATTTTTAATAATTGATTTATTAATTATATTATATTTTCTTTTTTTTATAGATTGTAAAGCTCGTTTTACAGATGATTTTATTTTAGACAATTTTAATCCTTATAATATATTAAATGTTTAATTTTTATTATTATAATATTATATTTAATATTATAATAATAAAATTATAACATATTTAAATTTTAAATACATTTAAAAATTTGGAAAAAGATAAATGTCAAATTATAAAAAAACTTTAAATTTACCTATAACATCTTTTCCTATGAAAGCAAATCTTCCTATAAAAGAAAATAAAATTTTAGAAAAATGGTATAAAGAAGATATTTATAATAAAATTAGATTAAATAAAAAAAATAAAAATTTATTTATACTTCATGATGGCCCGCCATATGCAAATGGAAATATACATATTGGTCATGCAGTTAATAAAATTATAAAAGATATTATTATTAAATATAAAAGTCTTAATGGATATAATGCTCCTTATATACCAGGCTGGGATTGTCACGGATTACCTATTGAATTACAGGTAAATAAAATTTTAGGAAAACATATAAATAAAATAAAATATAAAGAGTTTATATTAAATTGCCGTAAATATGCTTTAAAACAAGTACAAAATCAAAAAAAAGATTTTATTAAACTTGGGGTTATTGCAGATTGGAAAAATCCTTATTTAACTATGGATTTTAAAACTGAAGCTAATATTATTCGTACTTTTAGTAAAATAATATCTAATAATTATTTATATAAAGGATTAAAACCAATTCATTGGTGTGTTAAATGTAAATCTTCATTGTCAGAAGCAGAGGTAGAATATTATGATATTAATTCAAAATCTATGCATGTATCTTTTAAAGCTTTAAATTCTTCATTTGTTGCTTCTAAATTCTTAATTAATGATTTTGAATTTAAAATTTCTATAATAATTTGGACAACTATGCCATGGACACTGCCAGATAACAGAGCAATTGCTGTAAATAAAAAATTTGATTATTTTTTAATAAAAACAAAAAAAAATAATTTTATTATATATTCTAAATTAGTTAAAAAATTAATGTTGAAATATAAAATAAAAAAATGGAAAGTAATAGGAAAAACAAAAGGAAAAAATTTAGAATTTTTAAAATTTAAACATCCTTTTATGAATTTTAATATACCTATTATATTAAGTAATAATGTGAATTCAGATATTGGAACAGGTGCAGTACATATATCACCTAGTCATAGTAATGATGATTATCTTATTTCTGAAAAATATAATTTAGAAATTTATGATTCTACTAATAATAAAGGTGAATATATTAAAAATACATTAACTGAATTAGATGGTGTTAAAGTACTTAAATCAAACAAAATTTTAATTAAAATTTTGAAAAATAAAAAAGCATTAATATATGTAAATAAATTTCATCATAGCTATCCACATTGCTGGAGACATAAAATTCCTATTATATTTAGAGCAAGTCCACAATGGTTTATAAATATAGAAAAAAATAATTTGAAAGAAAAATTATTAAATTCTATTAATAATGTCACTTGGATTCCAAAATGGGGAAAAAATAGAATTAAAAATATGATTATTAATCGCCCTGATTGGTGTATTTCTCGTCAAAGATCATGGGGTGTCCCAATGTCATTATTTGTACATAATATAACTAATAAAATTCATCCTCGTTCTATTGAAATACTTGAGATAGTAGCAAAAAAAGTTGAAAAACATGGAATTAAAGCTTGGTATGATTTAAATCCATTTGATGTTATTGGTTATGATTGTTATAATTATCATAAAATTTCAGATACATTAGATGTTTGGTTTGATTCCGGATCAACTTATTTTTCTGTGTTAGAAAACAGATTAAAATTAAAACATAAAAATATAGATATATATTTAGAAGGTTCAGATCAATATAGAGGGTGGTTTATGTCATCCTTAATAATTTCAACTATTATTAATAATAAAGCACCTTATAATTCAGTTTTAACTCATGGTTTTACCGTTGATAACAAAGGACATAAAATGTCAAAATCAATTGGAAATGTATTTAATCATAATACTATAATAAATACATTAGGAGCTGATATTTTAAGACTATGGGTTTCATCTAACGATTACACTAATGAAATGCAAGTTTCTGAAAAAATTATTAAAAAGTCAATAGATAATTATCGTAAAATAAGAAATACTATAAGATTTTTATTAGCTAATATTAATGATTTTAAACCTAAATATCATATTGTAAATATCAAAGATATGGTAATATTAGATATTTGGGCAATATCTAAAGCAAAATCAGTACAAAATGAAATTCTATTATTTTATAAAAAATATGATTTTCATAATGTTGTAAAAAGAATTATGTATTTTTGTTCTGTAGAAATGAGTTCTTTTTACCTCGATATTATAAAAGATCGTCAATATACATTTCATAAATCCAGTATATATAGACGCAGTTGTCAGACTGCAATTTATCATATAACTGAAGCTCTTGTACGTTGGATTGCTCCAATTATTTCTTTTACTGCAGATGAAGTATGGGAATTTATACCTGGAAATAGAAATAAATCTATTTTTTTAAAAGAATGGTATGATGGTTTGTATGATTTAAAAGACAATAATATATTAAATAATAATTTATGGAATATTATTATTAAAATACGTAATGAAATTAATCAAATAATAGAAATATCACGTAAAAAAAAAAATATTAGAAGTTCTTTAGAATTATGTATAATAATATACGCTAAAAATGATATTTATAACATTATTAGAAAATTAGGAAATGAAATTAAATTTATATTTCTTGTTTCAAAAGTAATATTATATGATTATAATAATGCTGATTTTAATTCAAAAAAATGTAAAAATATTACAGGTTTAAAAATAAATTTACTAAAAATAAAAGGTCAAAAATGTCCTAGGTGTTGGCATTTTGTAAATAATATAAGTGATGATGAAAATAATCATACAATATGTAAAAGATGTATTCTTAATACATTGGGTTCAGGAGAAAAACGAAAATTTGTTTAATGAATAAAATACTAAAATATAAAAAATTATATTGGATATATATATCAATATATATTTTAACAATTGATATTTCAATTAAAAAAATAATAATAAATAAATTATGTATAGGTTGTAAGATATATTTTTTTTATTTTATTAATATAACACATATACATAATTTAGGAGCGGCTTTTAATTTTTTATCTGATGGATATATATGGCAAATGTATATTTTAAATTTAACTTCAATATTTACTTCATGTTTATTTTTAATAAAACTTATTATTTATAATAATAAAAATAACATAAATAATATATCAAATTCTATAATTTTAGGAGGAATAGTAGGAAATTTATATGATAGATTAAATAATAATTATGTAATTGATTATATAGATTTACATATTAAAAATTTTCATTTTCCTGTATTTAACATCTCAGATTTAAGTATTGTTATTGGATTATTTTTAATTTTATATAAAAATTTTTTAAATTAACAATATAAATTTAAATTTAATTTATATCATATTATATACTAAAAGAATAACCACAACTGCAAGTATTATTATGTTTTTTATTTTTAACAACAAAACGTGAAAATTGAATTTCTTGAATATAATCTATTGTACTTCCTATTAAGTATTGTAAACTAATATTATCTACTAATAATTCTTCATTAATATTATAATTTTTAATTATATAATCTTTATTATTAAATTTATTATCTAATATAAAATTATATTTAAATCCTTTACAACCTCCTCCATTAATATAAATTCTTAATTTATAATTTTTTTTTTTTTTTTTTTGAAATAATATATTTTGCTCTTATTGCAGCATTATCTGTAAAATATATATTTAAATTATTTATATCTAAATTATTATTAATTGACATTTTTTAATAAAAAAATTAATTTAATATCTAATATATTAGAATAATATTAATATTAAAAATTAAAAATTTTCAATATTAAATTTAATTTAAAATTAAAAAATTTAAAAATTAACTTATAATTAATTATATTAATTTAATATAATTATATTTTTAAAAAGGATTTTCAACAAAATGCCTACAATTAATCAGTTAATAAGAAAATCAAGATCTAAAAAAAATACAAAAAGTGATGTTCCTGCTCTTAATTCATGTCCTCAAAAAAGAGGAGTATGTATTAAAGTTTATACTACAACTCCTAAAAAACCAAATTCTGCTTTAAGAAAAGTATGTAGAGTTAGATTAACAAATGGGCAGGAAGTAACATCTTATATAGGAGGAGAGGGTCATAATTTACAAGAACATTCTGTTGTGTTAATAAGAGGTGGTAGAGTTAAAGATTTACCTGGTGTTCGTTATCATACAATTCATGGAGCGTTTGATTTATCAGGAGTTAATAAAAGAAAAAATGGTAGATCTAAATATGGAACTAAAAAAATAAAATCGTAATTTATATAAATTAATTATATTTAAATTATTAATAAATAATATTTGGAGTATTTATATGTCACGTAATAGTATTTTTAATAAAAGAAAAATATTACCAGATACAAAATTTGGATCTGAAATAATATCTAAATTTATTAATATATTAATGATAAAAGGTAAAAAAACAATATCAGAAAAAATTGTTTATAAAGCTCTTAATTATCTTTCAAAAAAATCTGGAAAAAATAATATTGAATCTCTGGAATTAGCTTTAGAAAATGTTAGACCAATAGTAGAAGTAAAATCCAGAAGAGTTGGAGGTTCTACTTATCAAGTTCCTATAGAAGTTCGTCCTTTTAGAAGCAATACATTAGCAATGAGATGGATTATTGAATCCGCACGTAAAAGAAAAGAAAAAACAATGTCTTTGAAATTATATAAAGAATTATTAGATGCTACAAAAAAAAAAGGTTTGGCTTTTAAAAAACGTGAAGATATTCATAAAATGGCAGAAGCTAATAAAGCTTTTGCTCATTATAGATGGTAAATATTATTTTTAATAATAAAAATATTTATGAGGTTTAAATGTCTATTAAAACATCTATTAAACATTATAGAAATATAGGAATTAGTGCTCATATAGACGCAGGAAAAACAACTACAACTGAAAGAATTTTATTTTATACAGGAGTAAATCATAAACTCGGTGAAGTTCATTATGGATCAGCAACAATGGATTGGATGAAACAAGAACAAGAAAGAGGTATAACAATAACATCAGCTTCAACAACTTGTTTTTGGTCAGGAATGGAAAATCAATTTCGTTCTCATAGAATTAATATTATTGATACACCAGGACATGTAGATTTTACTATTGAAGTTGAAAGATCTATGAGAATATTAGATGGAGTTGTTATGATATATTGTTCTGTAGGTGGAGTGCAGCCACAATCTGAAACAGTATGGAGACAAGCTGTTAAATATAAAGTACCAAAAATAGCTTTTATAAATAAAATGGATAGAACAGGAGCAAATTACATAAAAGTAATTAATCAATTAAAAAATACTCTTTTTTCAAATCCTGTACCTATACAATTACCAATTTTTAAAAAAGACAGTTTTGTTGGTATAGTAGATTTAATAAAAATGAAATCTATATATTGGAATGAACAAGATAAAGGGTTAACATTTACTTATAAAAATATTCCTAATGAATTAATTAATTTATCTTGTAATTTAAATCAAAAATTAATTGAAAGCTCTGTCGAATCTTCTGAAAATTTAATGAATAAATATTTACAAGGAATTAAATTAAGTGAAAAAGAAATAAAAAAAGGATTAAGAAAGCGTGTTATAAAAAATGAAATAATGATTGTAACATGTGGCTCTGCTTTTAAAAATAAGGGTGTTCAATCATTATTGGATGCTATAATAGATTATTTACCATCCCCAATTGATGTCAATTTAATAAATGGGTTGTTAATGGATGGAAAAACAAATTCAAAAAGATACTTAAATTATACAGAACCTTTTTCAGCATTAGCATTTAAAATTTTAAATGACCCTTTTGTTGGTAATTTAACTTTTTTTAGAGTTTATTCAGGAATAATAAAATCAGGAGATTTTATATTAAATTCAACTAAAAATAAAAAAAGTCGTTTAGGAAGAATTGTTCAAATGCATGCTAATAAAAGAGATGAAATAAAAGAAGTTAGAGCAGGAGATATTGTTGCTGCAATTGGACTTAAAAATATTTCAACTGGAGATACATTATGTGATCCTTTACATCCTATTATTTTAGAAAAAATAAAATTTCCAGAGCCAGTAATATCTATTTCATTAGAACCAAAAACAAAAGCAGATCAAGAAAAAATGGGTATTTCTCTTAATCGTTTATCTCAAGAGGATCCCTCTTTTAAATTTTTTACTGATGAAGAATCAGGACAAACTATTATTTCTGGAATGGGAGAATTACATTTAGAAATACTTGTTGATAGAATGAAACGTGAATTTAAAGTTGAAGTAAATGTAGGAACACCTCAAGTTTCTTATAGAGAAACAATAACATCAACTATAGAACAAGAAGGAAAATTTATAAGACAATCTGGTGGAAGAGGTCAATTTGGCCATGTTTGGTTAAAAATTGAACCTATGCAAAATAGTAAAAAAAATTACGAATTTATAAACAAAATTGTAGGAGGTAGTGTACCTAAAGAATATATTCCAGCGGTTGATAAAGGTATTCAAGAACAAATTAAAAATGGTGTTATTGCTGGATATCCTATTGTAAATATTCGTGTTACTATATTTGATGGTTCATATCATGATGTTGATTCATCAGAAATGGCGTTTAAAATAGCATCTTCAATAGCATTTAAAACAGGTTTTGAAAAAGCCAATCCTGTTATTTTAGAACCTATTATGAATGTAGAAATTGAAACTCCTGAAAAATATATGGGTGATGTTATTGGAGATTTAAATAGAAGAAGAGGAATAATTGAATCTATGGAAAGTACATCCATAATTAAAAAAATAAAAGCTAAAGTTCCATTATCTGAAATGTTTGGTTATGCTACTGATTTGAGATCTCAAACACAAGGAAGAGCTTCTTATTCTATGGAATTTAATCATTATAATGAATCACCTAAACATCTATCTAAATATATTATTGAACATAAAAAAACAAAATAATTTCAAAAATTCATTTAAAATCAAATTATAATAAATTATTTAAATATTAAGGATTATTATAAATGTCTAAAGAAAAATTTAACAGAAAAAAAACACATATTAATGTTGGAACTATAGGTCATGTTGATCACGGAAAAACTACATTAACATCTGCAATTACAACTATTCTTGCTAAAACTTATGGTGGTGATGCACGTTCATTTGAACAAATTGATAATACACCAGAAGAAAAAAAAAGAGGAATTACTATTAATACTTCTCATGTTGAATATAATACTAATATACGACATTATGCCCATGTAGACTGTCCAGGACATGCAGATTATATAAAAAACATGATCACAGGTGCCGCACAAATGGATGGATCTATTTTAGTAGTTTCAGCTACAGATGGACCTATGCCTCAAACTCGTGAACATATTCTTTTAAGCAGACAGGTAGGAGTTCCTAATATAATTGTTTTTATTAATAAATGTGATATGGTGGATGATCAAGAACTTTTAGATTTAGTGGAAATGGAAGTACGTGAATTATTAACAAAATATGATTTTCCTGGAGATAAAACACCAGTTGTAAGAGGATCGGCTTTAAAAGCATTAGCAGGAAATGAATTTTGGGTATCTAAAATAATAGAATTATCTAATTATTTAGATAATTATATTCCAGAACCTAAAAGATCTATTAATAAACCCTTTTTATTACCAATAGAAGATGTATTTTCTATATCTGGTAGAGGAACAGTTGTTACTGGAAGAATAGAAAGCGGGATAATAAAAGTGGGAGAAGAAGTAGAGATAGTAGGAATAAAAAACACATTTAAAACTATATGTACTGGTGTTGAAATGTTTCGTAAACTTTTAGATGAAGGAAGATCAGGTGAAAATGTAGGTATATTACTTAGAGGTATTAAAAGAGATGATGTTGAACGTGGTCAAGTTCTATCTAAACCTGGATATATAAAACCACATACTAAATTTGAATCAGAAATATATATTTTAAATAAAGAAGAAGGTGGTAGACATACACCTTTTTTAAAAGGTTATCGTCCTCAATTTTATTTTCGTACAACTGATGTTACTGGTACAATAGAATTACCTAAAAATATTGAAATGGTTATGCCAGGTGATAAAATAAACATGATAGTTAACTTAATTTCACCTATTGCTATGGATGAAGGACTTAGATTTGCAATTCGTGAAGGTGGAAAAACTGTTGGTGCTGGTATTGTTACAAAGATAATTTCATAAAATATATTAAAAATTAATTATTTAAATTTAAATAGTAAAGGGTGCCTAGGGTACCCTTTTGTAATAAAAAATATTTTATTAAAAATTTTTAATTTTAAATAATTTAACTATTATATAATTTAAATTAAAATTTTTAGGATTTAATAAAAAAAATGAAACAAAGAATAAGAATTAGATTAAAATCTTTTGATTATAAACTTATTGATAAATCAACATCAGAAATTATTGAAACTGCAAAAAGAACAGGGTCTATAATAAATGGACCTATCCCACTTCCTACATGCAAAGAAAAATTTACTATATTAGTTTCTCCTCATGTAAATAAAGATGCAAGAGATCAATACGAAATTTGTACACATAAAAGATTAGTTGATATTATAAAACCAAATTCAAAAACCGTTGATGCTCTTATGCATTTAGATTTAGCTTCTGGTGTTGATATACAAATAAGTTTAAGTTAATTTATTTTTTTTAAAATTATTTTGAGGTTAATAAATGAAATGTTTAATTGGTTTAAAAATAGGAATGACTAAAATATTTAGTAAAGAAGGAACATCCATTCCTGTGACAATAATAAAAATAGAAAATAATTATGTTGTGCAAATTAAAAAGAATAAAAAAAATAAATATTACTCAATTCAATTAACAACTGGTAAAAAAAAAAAAAAATTAATTAAAAAACCTGAAATTGGACATTTTAAAAATAAAGAAATACAAGTAGGTAAAAAATTATATGAATTTAAATCTAAAATCAAAAATAATCTCATTATAGGAAATATTATAAATATAAATATTTTTAAAAAAATTAAAAAAGTTGATGTTATTGGTATATCAAAAGGAAAAGGTTTTTCTGGTACAATTAAAAGATGGAATTTTCATATGCAAGATGCTACACATGGAAATTCTTTATCACATCGTGCTCCAGGTTCTATTGGTCAAAATCAAACCCCAGGGAGAGTATTTAAAGGTAAAAAAATGTCTGGGCAGTTAGGCAATGAAAAAACAACTATACAAAATTTAAATATTATAGATATTGATATTAAAAATAATTTATTATTAATTAAAGGCTCTGTACCAGGTTCAATAGGCAGTGATGTAATAGTTAAAAAATCAATAAAATACTAAAGTATATGAGGTTAATATATGTACATTTTATTAAAAGATATAAAAAATAAAATAAATATTTCAGATAATATTTTTTGTAATAAATTTAATGAACCTCTTGTTCATCAGGTGATTGTATCTTACTCATCTTATTCTCATCAAGGAAGCAGTAGTCAAAAAAGTAGATCAGAAGTTTCAGGTTCGGGTAAAAAACCATGGAAACAAAAAGGCTCTGGTAAAGCAAGATCTGGAAGTTTTCAAAGTCCTATATGGAGATCAGGAGGTGTAACCTTTGCATCTAAAAAAAAAAATTACAAAAAAAAAATAAATAAAAAAATGTATAAAGGTGCATTAAAATGCATTTTTTCAGAATTATTACGTCAAGATAGATTAATTATAGTTAAAACATTTAATATAGATTCTCATAAAACAAAAAATTTAGTAAAAAAATTAAATTTTATGATGATTAAAAATGTTTTAATCATTAAAGAAAAAACAGATAAAAATATTTATAGAGCTTCTAAGAATTTATATAAAATTAATTTAATAAATGTAAATTTGATAAACCCGGTTATTTTAATTTCTTTTGATAAAGTTTTAATTACATTAAATTCTATAAAAAAAATAGAGGTAATGTTGTCATGATATATTTAAGTCGTATTTTTAAAATTTTTTTACATCCTATTGTTTCAGAAAAATCATCTATTTATATTAAAAAAAATAATACAATAGTATTAAAAGTAATTAAAAATACTACAAAAAAAGAAATAAAATATGCAATATATAAATTATTTAAAATAAAAGTAAAAAATATAAGAACTTTAATTATGAAAGGTAAAACTAAATTTTATAAAAAAAGAATAGGTTATAGAAGTAATTGGAAAAAAGCTTATATTACTATTAAAAAAAATCAAAAATTAAATTTTAAAAATATTAAAATTAAGGCTTGATATATATGTCAATAATTAAATGTAAACCTACATCTCCTGGTAGAAGACATGTTGTAAAAGTATTAAATAATAACTTATACAAAGGAAAACCATTAACAAAATTAACAATATCTATGCATAAATCTGGAGGAAGAAATAATAAAGGTAGAATTACCACTCGTCATATAGGAGGAGGTCATAAAAAAAAATATCGCATCCTAGATTTTAAAAGAATTAAAGATAATATAGAAGCATTAGTAGAACGTATAGAATATGATCCTAATAGATCAGCAAATATAGCATTAATATTATATAAAGATGGCATAAGATCTTATATATTACATCCTAAAGGATTACAAATAGGAGATAAAATTAAATCGGGAACTAATATACCAATTTTTATAGGAAATACATTACCTTTAGAAAATATCCCAATAGGTTCTATTGTACATAATATAGAAATTAAACCTGGTAAAGGTGGTCAAATAGCAAGATCAGCAGGATCTTATGTTCAAATAATATCTCGTGATGATTATTATGTTACAGTTAGATTACGTTCTGGAGAGATTAGAAAAATTTTATCTAAATGTAGAGCAACATTAGGTGAAGTTGGAAATTCTGAACATTCTTTAAAATCATTAGGTAAAGCAGGGTCTAATCGTTGGATTGGAAAACGTCCAACTGTAAGAGGAACAGCTATGAATCCTATTGATCATCCACATGGTGGAGGTGAAGGTAGAAATTTTGGTAAACATCCAGTTTCACCTTGGGGATTACAAACAAAAGGTAAAAAAACACGTAACAATAAACGTACAGATAAATTTATAATTAATAGAAATATAAATAAAGGATAAAATAATGTCTCGTTCTATCAAGAAAGGTCCTTTTATAGATGAAAATTTATTAAAAAAAATATCAAAAGCAATCAAAAATAAAAAGAAAAAACCTATTATTACATGGTCTCGTAGATCTACTATATTTCCTAATATGGTTGGATTAACTATTTGTGTTCATAATGGTAAAAAACATATACCGGTATTTATTATTGATGAAATGGTAGGTCATAAATTAGGTGAATTTTCACCTACTAGGACTTTTAGAGGTCATTTAACAGATAAAAAAAATAAAAAAAAAGAAAAAATAAAACAGGAATAAAATGGAAACAATAGCTAAATATAAATATGCAAATTCTTCTCCACAAAAAATAAGATTAATAGCAAATTTAATTAGAGGTAAAAAAGCATACGAAGCTTTAGAAACATTAAATTTCATTAAAAAAAAAGCATCTTTGATTTTAAAAAAAGTATTAAAATCAGTTATTTCTAATGCTGAACATAATAATGGTTCTAATGTTGAAAAATTAATAATATTAAAAATATTTGTTGATAATGGTCCTAGTATGAAACGCATTACTCCAAGAGCTAAAGGTAGAGCAGATCGTATAATTAAACGTACTAGTCATATTACAATTATTTTATCTGAAAAATTAACTTAAAGAGGTTAAAATGGGTCAAAAAGTACATCCAAATTTAATACGTTTAGGTATAATTAATAAATGGAATTCCATTTGGTATGCAAATAAAAAGAATTTTTCTGTTAATTTAAAAAATGATTTTATAATTCGTAAATTTATAATGAAAAAATTTTCAAATGCTTTAATTTCAAAAATTATGATAGAACGTAATTCAAAAACTATTAAAATAACAATACATACATCTAGACCAGGAATAATAATTGGTAAAAAAGGAGAAGATGTAGAACAATTAAGAAAAAACATAACAAACATGTCTGGATTTCCATCTCAAGTTAATATTATAGAAGTAAATAAACCTGAATTAGATGCTAAATTAATATCTAATAATATAGCGAATCAATTAGAAAGAAGAGTAATGTTTAGAAGAGCAATGAAAAGAGCTATTCAAAATGCAATGAGATTTGGCGCAAAAGGAATTAAAATTGAAATAAGTGGGAGATTAGGAGGTGCTGAAATAGCTCGTAAGGAATGGATAAGAGAAGGAAGAGTACCATTACATACTTTTAGAGCAAATATAGATTTTAGTATTTCTGAAGCAAAAACTACTTATGGAGTAATAGGTGTAAAAGTATGGATATTTAAAGGTGAAATTTTAGATAATAAAAATATTTACTAAAATAAAAAAACACTAAATTTATTAAATATATAAAAAAGGTAATTTATTATGTTACAACCAAAACGTACAAAATTTAATAAAATGCATAAAGGTAGAAATAGAGGATTCACAGAATTTAAAAATATTGGTAAAGGTATTTATGGGTTAAAAGCTATTACTAGAGGTAGGTTAACTTCTAATGAAATAGAATCAGCTAGACGTGCGATGACTCATGCAATCAACAGACAAGGTAAAATATGGGTAAAAATATTTCCTGATAAACCTATTACAAAAAAACCATTAGAAGTTAGAATGGGTAAAGGAAAAGGGAATGTAGAATATTGGGTTTCTTTAATAAAACCTGGAAAAATTTTATATGAAATGAATGGTGTTTCTCAAGAATTAGCAAAAAAAGCATTTAAATTAGCATCAGCTAAATTATCAGTAAAAACTATTTTTATAAATAGTGAGTTAATTTAATGAAAAAAGAAAAATATAATAAAAAAATACATTATCTAAATTTAAAATTAATTGAAAATATAAAAGAAGAATTTAAAATACGTATGAAAATAAATGTAGGTAAATCAAAACAAACACATTTATTAAAAAAAATAAAAAAAAAGATAGCACAAATAAAAACTTTGATACATAAAGAAGGCTATTAATAATGAAAAATAATATACGTAAATTCAAAGGTAAAGTAATAAGTAATAAAATGGACAAATCTATAATTGTTTTAATTGAACGTTTTATTAAACATAAATTATATGGTAAATATATTAAACGTACTACAAAAATTCATGTGCATGATCATAAAAATTATTGTAATATTGGAGATATTGTGGAAATAATTGAATGTCGACCTATTTCTAAAACAAAATCATGGATGTTATCTAAAATAATAAAAAAAAAATTATATAAATAAATTATTTATAAATTTATATTTAAATTATTTTTATAATAATATAAAATATATATTAAATATATTAAAGTATAAAATTTTATATATTTAATATATATTTTATAATTTAAACTTATTAATTTTAATTTAAATATAATCTTAAAAAAATAAAATGATACAAGAACAAACTATATTAAAAGTAGCTGATAATTCTGGTGCACGTACAGTAATGTGCATAAAAGTTTTAGGTGGTTCTCGACGCAAATATGCTTATTTAGGTGATATAATTAAAATTTCTATCAAAGAAGCTATGCCAAGAGGAAAAGTTAAAAAAGGAGATGTACTTAAAGCCGTTATTGTAAGAACAAAAAAAAATTTTCATAGAGCAGATGGTTCTATAATTAGATTCGATAATAATTCTTGTGTTTTATTAAATAATTCCGAACAACCTATAGGTACACGTATTTTTGGACCTATTACTAGAGAATTAAGAAATGATAAATTTATGAAAATTGTTTCTTTAGCTCCTGAAGTTATATAAGAGGTTTATAATGTCTTGTAAGATAATTAAAAATGATACAGTTATAGTAATAAATGGAAAAAATAAAGGTAAAATAGGTAAAGTTAAAAATTTTTATTCAAAAGAAAGAATTTTAGTTAAAGGTGTAAATTTAGTTACTAAACATAAAAAACCTAGTAAATCAAATAATAATAAAGGTGAAATAATTAAAAAAGAATCCAGTATTCATATTTCAAATGTAGCAATATTTAATAAAAAATATAAAAAATCAGATAAAATAAAATTTATTATAAAAAATAATAAAAAAATTAGAATTTTTAAGTCTAATAAAATTATTATTAAATAATATGAGTTAATTATGTTGAAAAAATTAAATTTTTATTATAAAAAAAAAATAGTTTATATATTAATTAAAAAATTTAAATATTCTTCAATAATGCAGGTTCCTAATATTAAAAAAATAACTATAAATATGGGAATAGGGGCTGCTTATAATAATAAAAAACTTTTAAATAAATATATTAAAGATTTAACATTAATATCAGGTCAAAAACCTTTTATTACAAAAGCAAACAAATCTATATCAAGTTTTAAAATACGTCAAGGTGATTCAATTGGATGCAAAGTTACTTTACGTCGTAAAAGAATGTGGGATTTTCTTGAAAGATTTATTAATATCGCTGTACCACGTATAAGAGATTTTAGAGGTTTTTCTGTAAAATCTTTTGATGGAAGAGGTAATTATAATATTGGATTATCAGAACAAATAATTTTTCCGGAAATTAAATACGATAAAATAAATAATGTAAGAGGATTAGATATTTCTATTACAACCAGTGCTTTATCAGATAAAGAAGGTTATGAATTACTATCTTGTTGTAAAATTCCATTTAATAAATAAATTATTAGGAAAAAAATGACTAAAAAATCTATACAAATAAGAGAAATCAAAAGAATAAAATTAGTTAATAAATTTTTTAAAAAACGTTTAATACTTAAAAATATAATTTCAAATATCCAAATTAATAAAAACAAAAGATGGGAAGCAATGATAAAATTACAAAAATTACCAAGAGATTCAAGTCCATCAAGAAAACGTAATCGTTGTATGTTAACAGGACGTCCTAACGCTATTTTAAAAAAATTTGGTTTAAGTAGAATAAAACTTCGTGAATGCGCTATGAAGGGTGAAATTCCTGGATTAAAAAAATCAAGTTGGTAAAATATATTATTTAAATATGAGGTCACATTTATGAGTATGAATGATCCCATTTCAGATATGTTAACTATAATAAGAAATGGACAAATTGCTAAAAAAAAAAAAGTTTATATTCCATATTCCGTATTTAAAAAAGAAATTATTAAAATTCTTTATAAAGAAGGATTTATAAAAAAATACACAATAAAAAAAAATATAAAAACTTTTTTAAAAGTGAAATTAAAATATTTTAAAGGAAAATCAGTAATAGAAAATATAAAACGTATAAGTAAACCAAGTTTGCGTGTATACAAAAAATATAAAAAACTACCTAAAGTTATTTATGGTATTGGTATTGCTATTCTTTCTACATCTAAAGGAATTATGTCTGATAAAACAGCACGTAAATTAATGATTGGTGGTGAAATTATATGTCATGTATCATGATAGGAGAATAAAATGTCTCGTATTGCTAAAATACCTATTAATGTACCATCAGGAGTAGATATAATTTTAAATTATCAAGAAATTTTAATTAAATATTTAAATAATAAATTAATATTTAATTTAAATAAAAATATTAAAATTCAATATTTTAAAAATAAAATTAATGTTTATCCTAAAATAATAAACAAAAAAAATTGGTCTATTGCAGGAACAACAAGATCTATATTAAATAATATGATTATAGGTGTTATATCTGGTTTTACTAAAAAACTAAAATTAGTTGGAGTTGGTTATCGTGCTTTAATAAAAGAAAACATATTAATATTATATTTAGGTTTTTCTCATAATATAAAATATAAAATACCAGAAGATGTTATAATTAAATGTAATAATCAAAATGAAATTATTATACAAGGATGTAATAAACAAATAATAGGTCAAGTTGCTGCAAATATAAGGTCTTATAAAAAGATTGAACCATACAAAGGAAAAGGTATTAGATATAATAATGAAATTATAAATTTAAAAGATAAGAAAAAAAAATAAGGAAACATGAAAAAAAAAAAATTACGTTTAAAAAGATCAAAAAAAACTCGTTTTAAAATTAAATCATTAAATTCAATAAGATTAACAATTCATAAAACATCTAAACACATATATGCACAAATTATTTCATCAAATAATTCTAAAGTCTTGGTATCAGCTTCCACTGTAGAAAAGAAAATAAAAAATAAAATAAAAATAACAGGAAATAAGAATGCTGCAATGAAAATCGGTGAAATAATTGCCAAAAGATCTATAAATAAAAATATTAAACAAATATCATTTGATAGATCTGGTTTTAAATATCATGGTAGAATAAAATTATTAGCAGATTATGCTCGTAAATATGGTCTTATTTTTTAATATTTAGGTTATATTATGATATATATAGAAAAAAATAAAAATAATATAAAAGAAAAGTTAATATCAATAAATAGAGTATCTAAAACAGTAAAAGGTGGTAGAATTTTTAGTTTCACAGCTCTTACTACCGTAGGTGATAGAAAAGGTAAAGTTGGTTTTGGGTATGGAAAAGCACGTGAAGTTCCATCAGCAATAAAAAAATCAATTGAAAAAGCAAAAAAAAATATGATAACTATATCAATCTATAAAAATACAATTCAATATCCAATTAAAGGTTTTTATACAAAATCTATAATTTTTATGAAACCAGCGGTTGAAGGAACTGGAATAATAGCATGTAGTTCTATGAGATCCATTTTTTGTATGGCAGGAATTAGTAACATTATAGCAAAATCTTATGGATCCACCAATCCTATTAATGTAGTAAAAGCCACTATTAATACTTTAAAAAATATGTCATCAATTAAAGATATAGCCGCTAAACGCGGCAAAACAATTAGAGAAATTTTAGGAAATTAATTAATTATGTATAAAAAAAATATCAAAATAACTCAAATACGTAGTTCTATAGGAATAATACCCAAACATAAAGCAACTTTAAAAGGAATAGGTTTACGTTATATTAGTCATACAGTAAAAAGAAAAAATGTTCCTGAAATAATAGGAATGATAAAATTAATTCATTATATGGTTAATGTAGAGAAATAATATATGAATTTAAATAATTTATCTCCATCTAAAGAGTCAAAAAAAAAAAACAAAAGAATAGGAAGAGGAATAAGTTCTGGATTTGGTAAAACTTGTGGTAGAGGTCATAAAGGTCAAAAATCACGTTCTGGTAAGTATTTAAATAGATGTTTTGAAGGAGGTCAAACACCTTTACATCGTAGAATACCGAAATTTGGGTTTAAGTCTATAAAATCTATTTATAATATTCAAATTAAATTATCTGATTTATTATATATTAATAATAATTTAATAAATATAAATGTTTTAAAAAATAAAAAAATTATAAAAAAAAATATAAAATTTGTTAAAATTATAAATTCTGGAAAAATAAATAGACCTATTATTATTCATGGTATACGTGTAAGTAAAAATGCTAAAAAAGTAATAGAATTACATGGTGGTAAAATTAAGGAATAATTTAAAATATGTATAAAAAAATAAAATTAAATTTTATAAATTATAAAACAAGTATTAATGAATTAAAAAAAAGAATTATTTTTGTTATTTTATCGATCTTTATTTTAAGAATAGGATCTTTCATTCCAATTCCTTTTATTAATATAAATATGTTTAAAAAATTAATAAATAATAATAATAATTTAATCATTAATATGTTTAATATATTTTCAGGTGGATCTTTAAATCATGCTTCTATATTTTCTTTAGGTGTTATGCCATATATTTCATCTTCAATGTTAATTCAATTATTTAAAAAAATTAATAAAAATTTCTTAAAAAATAATATAAATTATGAAAATAATAAAAATATAATAAATAAATATAAAATATACGGAACTTTTATTATATCTATATTTCAATCGTTAATAACAGTTATATTTTTAAATAATTTTTATAAAATAAATTATTATATAATAAATTCCATTTATTTAATATTTTTAATTACAATAGTCTTAAATTTAACATTAGGAACTATGTTATTAATTTGGATTGGTAATAAAATCACTAATAAAGGAATAGGAAATGGAGTTTCAGTAATAATCTTTACAGGTATAATATCTGAATTTTATTCTTCTTGTATTAAAATAATAAATAAAATTTATAAAGGTTGTATTCAATATAAAATATTAATGTTAATTATATTTTTAATATTTTTTATTACTTTTTTAATAGTATTAATTGAAAGCAGTCAAAGACAAATATTAATTAATTATCCAAATCATCAAGGAAGAAAAATATTTTCTTATAAAAGTACATATTTACCATTAAAAATAAATATGAATGGTGTATTTCCTGCTGTTTTTTCTTCTAATTTAATTACAATTATAATTACAATAATAACATGGATTAAAAATAAATATAAATTAAACTTTATTAATTTAATATCATTTTATTTTAAACCTGGAAATATGATTTATACAATAATATATTCATATATAACAATCTTTTTTTGTTTTTTTTATTCAAAATTTGTATTTGATATAAAAGAAATATCAAATAATCTTAAAAAATCAGGTGCTTTTATAAAAGGTATTAGACCAGGTAAAAATACAGAAAAATATATATATAAAATATATAATAGAATTACATTATTAGGATCAATTTATATAATTTTTATTTGTTTGTTTACAGAAATTATAAGTAAAATAATTAATTTTAAGATTAATTTTAGCGGTACATCTTTATTAATTGTAATTATTGTTATAATAGATTTTATAAATCAAATAAATACGATTATTATGTCGAGTAAATATAAAGAAATAATCAAAAAATTAAAACCTAAAAATAAAATTTTATAATTAAAATTAATAATATATATATTAAAAAAAAAAAAGAGAATAAAATGAAAGTTCGTACTTCAGTTAAAAAATTATGTAGATATTGTAAAGTTGTAAAAAGAAAAAAAATAATTAGAATAATATGTAATGTATACTCTAAACATAAACAACGTCAAGGTTAAATATTTACTTTATTTATTTTTAATTAAAATAATAAATAATATATAAAATATTAATTTTAATAAATTTGAGGTAATATATTGATACGTATAGCAGGTATAAATATACCTGATCATAAACATACTGTAATTGCATTAACATCAATTTATGGTATTGGAAAATCAAGATCTAAATATATTTGTTTTATTTCTTCTGTTCCAGAAAATATTGATATATGTAAATTATCTAAAGAGAGTATAAAAAGATTACATAAAAATATATCTAAATTTATTATAGAAGGAGATCTTCGTCGTGAAATTAATATAAGTATCAAAAGATTAATAGACTTTTCAAGTTATAGAGGTTTAAGACATCGTAAAAAACTTCCAGTAAGAGGACAAAGAACAAAAACAAATGCTAGAACATGTAAAGGTCCACGTAAATATATTAAAAAATAATTTAGGAGTAAATTTAAAATGGTTAAAAAAAAAAATAAATTACGTAAAAAAAATAAAAAACAAATTTTAGATGGAATAGTTTATATTTATTCATCTTTTAATAATACTATAGTGACTATAACTGATGTTAATGGTAATTCTTTAGGTTGGTCCACTTCAGGATGTTGTGGTTTTCGTGGTTCCAAAAAATCCACTCCTTTTGCATCTCAAGTGGCAGCAGAAAAATGTTCTGAAAAGATTAAAGAATACGGAATAAAAAATATAAAAATAATGATAAATGGCCCTGGTCCTGGAAGAGAATCAAGTATAAGAGCTCTGCATAATGCAGGATTTAATATTACTAACATTATTGATATAACACCAATACCACATAATGGATGTCGTCCATCTAAAAAAAGAAGAGTTTAAATTTATTTAAAATAATAGGAAAATCATATGTCTAAATATATAGGTCCTAAGCTTAAATTAAGTCGTCGTGAAGGTACTGATTTATTTTTAAAATCCGGATGTCGTTCTGTAGAATCAAAATGTAAAATAGAAAAATTACCAGGTCATTTTGGAATAAAAAAAAATAGATTATCAGACTATGGAATTCAATTAAGGGAGAAACAAAAAGTAAAACGTTTATATGGAATTTTAGAACGTCAATTTCGTAATTATTATTACAAATCTATAAGATTAAAAGGTAATACAGGTGAAAATTTACTTAAATTATTAGAATCAAGATTAGATAATGTAGTTTACAGAATGGGTTTTGGATCAACAAGGTCAGAATCAAGACAATTAGTGAGTCATAAGTCAATTACAGTAAATAAAAATATTGTTAATATTGCATCATATCAAGTAAAAATAAATGATGTTATAGGAGTAAAAAATAAATCTCAAAATCAATTACGTATAAAATCATCATTAGAATTATCTCAAAATAACAGAGAAAAAATAAGTTGGATTGAAGTTAATATTAATAAAATGGAAGGTGTATTTAAATTTATACCAGAACGTAATCTGATATATAAAGATATTAATGAAAAATTAATAGTTGAATTATATTCAAAATAAACTAATTATTAATAAGTGATAAATAATGAATAGATATAATAAAACAATAATAAAACCACAGATAGTAGAAATAAAAAAATTTAGTAAAACACACTCAAAAATAATATTAGAACCATTTGAGCGTGGATTTGGACATACATTAGGTAATGCACTACGTAGAATTCTTCTATCATCAATACCAGGATGTGCTGTAACAGAAGTTGAAATTGATGGAGTACTACATGAATATAGTACTAAAAAAGGTATAAAAGAAGATATTTTAGAAATTATTTTAAATTTAAAAAAATTAGCAATAAAAATATATAATAAAAATAATGTTCATTTAACATTAAATAAACATGGAATTGTAAAAGTTATAGCTAATGATATTATTCATGATTCTAATGTTAAAATAATAAATTCTGATCATGTAATATGTAACATGACCAATAAAGATTCATGCATTAATATGAGAATTAAAGTTGAAAAAGGTATAGGATATATACCTGCTTATAGTAGAATAAATAAAAAAGAAAATAAACCTATAGGTAGAATTTTGATAGATGCATGTTATAATCCTATAGAACGTATATCATATAATGTAGAAAAAACACGTTTAGAAGGTATAAATGATTTAGATAAACTTATTATTGAAATAGAAACAAATGGTACAATTAAACCTGAAAAAGCTGTTAAAAAAGCAGCTACAATATTATATAATCAATTAAAATATTTTATAAATTTAAATGATATGAATAATAAAAAATTAAAAGAAAAAAAACCAAAATTTGATCCTATATTTCTTAAATTAGTTGATGATTTAGAACTTACAGTAAGATCTGCTAATTGTTTAAAAGCAGAATCTATTAGATATATAGGTGAATTGGTACAACGAACAGAAATGGAATTATTAAAAACACCAAATTTAGGAAAAAAATCACTTACTGAAATTAAAAATGTTCTTTTATCCCGAGGTTTATCATTAGGAATGATTTTAGATAATTGGTCCATTAATTTAATTAAAAAAAAATAATTATTTATTTAATTTTTTTAATCAAGGATAATATAAAATGAGACATTTAAAAAAAGGAAGAAAATTAAATAGAAAAGTTAGTCATAGAAATTCTATGTTTAAAAATATGTCTAATTCTTTAATAAAATATGAAATAATTAAAACAACTTTAAATAAAGCAAAAGAACTTAGAAGATTTATTGAACCAATAATTAATATTTCTAAAACAGATAATTTATCAAAAAGAAGACTTATATTTTCAAAATTAAGAAATAATGAAATAGTTGCTAAATTATTTAATGAAATAGGTCCACGTATTATAAATTATAAAGGAGGTTATACTAAAATTTATAAATGCGGATTTAGAAAAGGGGATAATTCACCGATGTCTTATATTGAAATTGTAAATCGTATTAATAAATAATTAATTTTTTTTAAAAATATATAAATTTAATTATTTAGTATAGATTGTTTCATTTTATTCATTGCTATTTTTTCTAATTGTCTAATTCTTTCGGCTGAAATTCCATATTTAGTTGCTAATTTTTTTAAAGTTGTTTTATTATCATTATTTAGCCATCTAGATTGTATAATATCTTTACTTCTTTTATCTAAAATATTTAATGCAATATTCATTTTATTAAATACAATTTTAGAAGATTTATCTTGTATTAAATATTTTGCAAAATTAGATTTTTTATCATAGATATAAATAATAGGGTATAATGCATTTGTTTCTTTTTTATTATTTCTTACATTTATATAAATTGGATCAAATGTAATATCTTTTGCTGACATGCGTGATTCCATTTCAATTACATCTTTTATTTTAACATCTAATTTTTTTGATATTATTTTTATTTCATTTTTATTAAACCATTTTAAAGTTTTTTTATTTTTACGTAAATTAAAAAATAATTTTTTTTGTGATTTTGTAGTAGCTATTTTTACAATTCGCCAGTTACGAATTACATATTCATGAATTTCTGATTTAATCCAATAAATTGCAAATGTAACTAAACGAACACCTATATTAGGATTAAATTTTTTTATTGCTTTCATAAGTCCTATATTTCCTTCTTGTATAAGATCATACTGATTAATGCCGTATCCTAAGTAACTTCTAGCTATTTTAATAACAAATCTTATATTGGATAAAATTAAATTTTTAGCAGATTTTAAATCACCTGTGTAAAAAAATTTTTTTGTAAAATATTTTTCTTCTTTTTTTGTTAAAATAGGATAAGTTCTAGCTATTTTAAAATATGATTTTAAGTTTTTATTAAAATAATTAAATGTTTTTATATTTTTTATCATTTAGAACCTTTTTAAAATAAATAATATTTAATACTTTATTTTTTATTTAAATGTATGATATAAATCATAATATATTTTAAAAATAAAAAATATAAAATTATTAACAATATAATTTATTTAATTTTTATAGTTAATATTAATATTAACTATAAAAATTAAAATTAAAAATATAAATATGTTTAAAATTAAAACTATTATTTCCACTGGGTATTTAAAAAACAAACAAATAATATTTACTTTAAAGTCTAATTTAAGACCTACAAAAAATATTATTAAAAAAACATTATTTAATTGGATATCTAAATTAATATATGGGTCAAAATGTTTAGATTGTTTTTCAGGAAGCGGATCATTAGGTTTTGAATCTATTTCTAGAGGATCTAACAGTGTTACATTTTTAGAAAAAAATAAAAATACTTATTTAGAATTAAAAAAAAATTTAACAAAATTTAAAATAAATAATGCAAATGTAGTTAATACAAACACAATTAAATGGTTAAATAAAAAAAGAGAAATATACGACATTATATATATCGACCCTCCTTTTAAAACAGATATGATTTTTAACACAATTTATTTATTAATTAAAAATTCATTTATAAAATATAATTCATTAATATATATTGAATCAGAAAAAGAAAATTTGTATAGTTTTGTTCCTAATAATTGGTTTATTTATAAAAGAAAAATTTCAGGAAATATTATATATTTGTTATATAAATGTAATTAATTTAAATAAATAATATTTTATTATTTTTAACATTTAATGTAATTAATTTTATGATTATTATTTTATATATAAAATTATTTAATTGAAATAAAAATTATTTTTAAATAAACAATATTTTAAAAAATTTATTAAACTAAAATAAATAATCAAAATTAAAATAACAATATTAACAAAATATGAATAAAAAATATTTACATAAAAGTGTTTTATTAAAAGAAACAATTGAAAGTTTAAAAATTAAACCTAATGGTATTTACATAGATTGTACATTTGGTAATGGTGGTCATTCAAATTTAATTTTAAAAAATTTAAATAAATACGGTAATCTTATTTCTATAGATAGAGATCCAAATTCTATTAAAAAAGCTTTATTATTAAAAGATAAAAGATTTAAAATAATTCATGGCAATTTCTCTCAAATAAATTATTTTATATCTAAATTAAATTTAATAGGTAAAATAAATGGCATAATATATGATTTAGGAGTATCATCTTTACAATTAGATAATCCTAAACGTGGTTTTTCTTTCATGAATAAAGGACCTTTGGATATGAGAATGAATAATACTTGTGGACAATCTGCATATCAATGGTTATTAAATACAAATATTAAAAATATTGAATATGTTCTTAAAACATATGGCGAAGAGAGATTTTATAAAAAAATATCAAAATCAATTAATTATAAAAAAAATATAAAACCATTTAAAAATACAACAGAACTATCAAAAATAATTTCTAAATCTATTTTTACAAAAAATAGATTTAGAAATCCATCAACTAGAAGTTTTCAAGCTATAAGAATTTATATTAATAATGAAATAGAAGAAATATCAAAATCTCTTAAAAATATAATAAATATTTTAAATATAGGTGGTAGATTGGCTTTAATAAGTTTTCATTCTATAGAACACAGATTAATAAAAAATTTTATTAATAAATTTTCAAAAAATAATACAAATATAGTTAATTTTAAAACAAATGAAAAAAAAAAAAAAATAAAATATTTAAATAAAATAAAATTAAAAAAAATTTTAAAAATAAAACCTTCTAAAAAAGAAATTAAAAATAATCCAAGATCTAGAAGTTCAATTTTAAGAGTTGTTGAAAAAATATAATTTATATTAATTTATTTTATCACTTTATTATTTCATATATATTAAAATTTGATATTTAAAATAAAAAATCTAAATTAAATTATTATTTTTTAAAATCAATTATTAATTTAATTATAATTTTTAATGTAATTTATTATAATAATGTTTATTTAATATTTTTTAAGTTATTGTCTTTAATAAAATTAAAATTTATTTTTATTTTAATATAAAAAATATTGATTGATATATTATATTTTAATGTAGATAACAATATAGATTGTTTTTTTAAAATTTGAATTTTACAACTGTAATTAAGAGTTTCTATTATAATAATTCCTTTATTAATATTTAAAATATTAAATAATTTATAAATAGAAATAGGTAAAAGTTTTTTAAAAATATAATTAATTTTTAAAATAATAAAATATTTTTTTTTAAATTTATGTAAATATATTGACTTTTTATTTTTTAAATCATACATAAAATTACTAATTAATACAGGTTGTTTTGTCATATTATAAAATATAATTTGTTTAAATATTTTTTTTAAATTATTATAAAATAAATTAAAATTATTTAAAGAGATTTTAATATTATGTTTAAAAAAATAATTAATAAAATTTTAGGTAATAGTAACGATAAATATATTAAAAATATAAAAAAAACAGTTTTATCAATTAATAAATTAGAAAAAAAAATAAAAATTTTAAATAATAAACATCTTTCAAATAAAACACAAGAATTTAAATATAGAATTCACAATGGTGAAAGTTTAGATCAAATATTACCTGAAGCATTCGCGGTAGTTAGAGAAGCTAGCAAAAGATTACTTAATATGCGTCATTTTGATGTCCAATTAATAGGAGGAATAGTACTTAATAATAATTGTATAGCAGAAATGTATACTGGAGAAGGTAAAACATTAACTGCTACTTTACCAGCTTATCTTAATGCTTTAAAAGGGAAAGGGGTACATATAGTTACAGTAAATGATTATTTAGCTAATCGTGATGCAGAAAAAAACAAAAAATTATTTGAATTTTTAAATTTAACTGTAAAAAGTAATTTAAATGGAATGACATCATATCAAAAACGTTTAGCTTATTCTGCTGATATTACATATGGTACTAATCATGAATATGGTTTTGATTATCTTAGAGATAACATGGTTTTTACACAAGAAAATAGGGTTCAAAGAAAATTGAATTTTGCACTATTAGATGAAGTTGATTCTATTTTAATAGATGAATCAAGAATACCTCTTGTAATATCAGGTGAAGAAGAAGATAGATCAGATATATATATAATGATTGATAAAATTATTAAAAATGTTATTAAAAAAAATATAAAAAATTTAAATTATAATGAATATTATTATATTGATGAAAAATTAAAACAAGTAATTTTACATGAAAAAGGATTAATTTTAATTGAAAATATTTTAATCAAAAAAAAAATAATAAAAAAAAAAGAATTTTTATATTCTAATGCTAATATTTATTTAATGAATCATATTTTATTAGCTTTAAAAGCTTATATTTTATTTAACAAAAATGTAGATTATATAATTAAAAATGGTAAAATATTGATAATTAATGAAAACACTGGAAGAATTATGAATGATCAAAGATGGTCTAATGGTTTACATCAAGCAATAGAAGCAAAAGAAAATGTTAATATTCAAAAAGAAAATAAAAATTTATCTTCTATAACTTTACAAAATTATTTTCGTTTATACAAAAAATTATCGGGAATGACAGGTACAGCTAAAACAGAATCATTAGAATTTAAAAATATTTATAAATTAAATACCATTGTTATTCCAACTAATAAACCAATAATACGTAAAGATTTTTTAGATCTATTTTTTTTAACAGAAAAAGAAAAAATTAAAGCCATTATTAATGAAATAATATCTTGTAACAAAAGAAAACAACCGGTTTTAGTAGGAACAATTTCTATTGCAAAATCAGAATTAATTTCAAATGAACTTAAAAAAATTGGTATAAAACATAAAATATTAAATGCGAAATTGTACCATAAAGAAGCAGAAATAATATCTAAAGCTGGAATACCAGGATCTGTAACTATAGCCACTAATATGGCTGGAAGAGGTACTGATATTGTATTAGGTGGAGTAAATACAACAAATTCAATTTTAAATAAAAATAATATTTTATTTAAAAAAAAATGGAAATTTAGAAATAAATCAGTTTTAAAATCTGGAGGATTACATGTAATAGGAACAGAACATCATGAATCTCGTCGTATAGATAATCAACTTAGAGGACGCTCTGGAAGACAAGGAGATTACGGATCATCACGTTTTTATTTATCAATGGAAGATTCTTTGATAAGAATTTTTGCTTCTAAGAATATTTACAATTTTATTAAAAAATTACATCTAAAAATTGAAACATTAACAGAGCATCCTTTTATTAATAAATTTATTAAAAATGCTCAAATTCAGATAGAAAATAAAAATTTTAATATCAGAAAAAATCTGATGGATTATGATGATATAATTAATTATCAAAGATTATTAATATATAATCAAAGAAAAGAATTTCTTGAATCTAAAGATATAAGTAAAATAATTAAAAATATTAGAATAGATGTAATTAATACATTAATTGATAAATTTATGCATTTGAAATGTAAAAATATATTTAAAATTAATAAATTAATAAATTGTTTAAAACATGATTTTAATATAAAATTAAATTTAAATAAATTAAAAATTAATAATATAAAAAATTTAGAAAAAGAAAATTTTAAAAGAATTATAATTTATAAATTAATAAATAATTATAATAAAATAAAAAATATAATTGGATATAAAAAAATAAAAATTTTTGAAAAAAACATAATGTTAAATTCAATTGATGAATTTTGGAAAGAATATTTATATTCAGTTGATTATTTAAAAAAAGGTATAAATCTTCGTATATATGTTCAGAAAAAACCTAAACAAGAATACAAAAAAGAATCTTTTATAATGTTTAAATATATGATAGAATCATTAAAATATCAAGTAATAAGTATCTTAAGTAATATTAATATTTAATATAAATTATTATTATTAATAAAAAATATAAATTTTATTAAAAAATTTAACTAATATCCTAAAACTTAAAAAATTTATAATTTAAGTATAAAAAAAAAAAATTAAAAAAACAAAATAATTGATAAATTGAATTGTTAATTTAAAAATTAAAATATTTATAAAATTTTATATAATTAATAATTTTTATTATATTAATATTTAATTATTATTATTAATAAAAATATAAAATTACAATAATTTTAAAAATATATAAATTAAAAAAAAATTAAAAATATTTTTTGAATATATATAAATATATATAATTAATATATATAAAATGCTATATTATTAAATTATGTATTTATATAATATAAATAATTTTATTATATTAAATAAAAAATACTAAAAAATTATTCATTTAATAAATGAAATATTTAGTAAATAAATTTAATTTATTTTATTAAAAATTAAAAAATTTATATTTTAAATTTTTTTTTATAAAATTTAAATATATATATTGAGAATTAAATAAAATGAATCCTTTAGTTATTAAAATAGGTGGTATACTTCTAGATAATAAAGAAGCTTTATATAATTTATTTTATGCAATTAGTAAAAATCAACATCATAAAAATAGATCTTTAATTATAATACACGGTGGTGGTTTTTTAATAGATAATTTAATGAAAAAACTTTATATTCCAATTAAAAAAATAAATGGAATAAGAATAACACCTAAAGATCAAATTTCAATAATCATAGCTGCACTTGAAACTGTAAATAAAATTTTATTATCTTGGGCAAAAAAATTTAAAATTAATAAATCTTTAGGTTTATGTATCGGAGATGGTGATATATCAGATGTTAAATATATAAATAAAAAAATTGGTAATGTTGGTAATATTTTAACAAAAAAATCAAATTTATTAAAAATATTAATTAAAAATAATTATCTACCAATAATTAATTCTATTGGAATAAATAATGATGGAAATTTAATTAACATTAATGCTGATCAAGTAGCCGCTTCAATAGCTGAATCTTTAAATGCAGATTTAATTTTTCTTACAGATGTTAGTTGTGTATTTGATGGAAAAGGAAAAAAAATTAAAAAAATTACAAATAAAACATCAAAAAAATTAATATCTAAAGGAATTATTACTAACGGTATGATAGTTAAAATTAAATCTGCAATTAAAACATCTAAAATTCTTAAAAAATCTGTTGAAATATGTAGTTGGTACAGATCTGATAAATTATTAAATATTTTTAAAGGACAATCATACGGTACATGTGTTTATTTTAAATAAAAAAAATTTGTATAATTATTTTATTTCAAAAAATTATTATTTAATTTAAATTATTTAAATAGGAAAATTAATATGTCACTATGGGGAGGTCGTTTTAATGAAAGTTCAGATAAATTATTTAAGATCTTTAATAATTCATTAAAAATTGATTATAAATTAATTAAACATGATATTATATGTTCTATTGCTTGGTCTAAATCACTTTTAAATGCAAATATTATAAATAAAAAAGAATATTTAAAATTAAAAAATTCACTAAATAGTATATTAAAAGAATTTAATAAAAATTCCGAAAAAATAATTTTAAGTAATGAAGAAGATATTCATAGCTGGGTTGAAAAAAGATTAATAGAAAAAATAGGAGATATAGGTAAAAAATTACACACAGGAAGAAGTAGAAATGATCAAATAGCTACTGATCTTAAACTTTGGTGTAAAGAAAAAACATACTATGTTATAGAAATAATTAATAAACTAAGAAAAACATTAATTAAAAAAGCTGAAAATAATATAGAATCTTTTATGCCATCATATACACATTTACAAATAGCTCAACCTACTACTTTTGCTCATTGGTGTTTAGCTTATAATGAAATGTTATATAGAGATCAAGATCGTCTAAAAAATTCTATTAAAAGATTAAATCTAAGTCCTTTAGGTAGTGGAGCACTTACCGGAACTTCATATCCAATTGATAGAGATAAATTAGCTAAAAAAATGGGGTTTAAAGAAGCAACAAAAAATAGTATTGATAGTGTTTCTGATAGAGATTATATTTTAGAATTACTTTTCAATTCAGCTGTAGGAATGATTCATTTATCAAGATTTGCTGAAGATCTAATATTTTTTAATACCAGTGAAGCTAATTTTATTGAATTATCTGATTTAGTAACATCAGGATCATCTCTTATGCCACAAAAAAAAAATCCTGATGCATTAGAACTTATAAGAGGAAAATGTGGTAAAGTTTCTGGTTATTTAATAGGTATGATGATGACATTAAAAGGTTTACCTATGTCTTATAATAAAGATATTCAAGAAGATAAAGAATTTATTTTTAATTCTTTAGATACATGGATTGAATGTTTAAATATGTCTAATTTAATATTAAATGGGTTAAAAATAAAAATTAAAAATTGCAAAGAAGCTGCTAAAAAAGGATATTCAAATGCTACAGATTTAGCAGATTATTTAGTTTCAAAAGGTATATCATTTAGAAAATCACATAATATTGTTGGTAAAATAGTATTAGAAGCAATAAATAAGAAAATGACATTAGAATGTTTATCTATAAATACATTTAAAAAATTCAGTTCTAAAATAGAAAATGATGTTTATTCAATATTAACAATTGAATCTTGTTTATCTAAAAGAAATGTTAAAGGAGGTTCTTCTATAAATCAAATTAATAAATCTATAAAAGAAGCTAAAAAAATAATAGAACAATAGAAATATTGAATTAAATTTTTTAAAATAATAAAAAAATAATTAAAAATAATAATATTTTTTAAATTGTGTTATTTTTTATCTTAAATATTTACTTAAATAAATACTAATTTAAGACATTTATAAACTAAAATATAAAAATGAAATAAAGTATTCAAATTATTAATTATATAAATTAATTAATATTAATTTATTTTCCTTTCATCATGTTAAAAAATTCAAAATTATTATTTGTCATTGATAATTTACTAATTAAAAATTCTATTGCTTCTATTTCCATCATTGGATGAATAATTTTTCTCAAAATCCACATTTTTTGTAATTCTTCTTTTGTTGTAAGTAACTCCTCCTTTCTAGTACCAGATCTATTATAATCAATAGCAGGAAAAACTCTTTTTTCCGCGATTTTACGTGAAAGATGTAATTCCATATTACCGGTACCTTTAAACTCTTCATAAATAATTTCATCCATTTTAGAACCAGTATCTATCAAAGCTGTTGCTATGATTGTTAAACTTCCTCCTTCTTCCATATTACGTGCAGCTCCAAAAAATCTTTTTGGTCTGTAAAGAGCATTTGAATCAATACCCCCTGTTAATACTTTTCCTGAAGTTGGCACTATATTATTATAAGCTCTAGCTAATCTAGTAATGGAATCTAATAAAATAATTACATTTTTATTATGTTCTACTAACCTTTTAGCTTTTTCTATAACCATTTCAGAAACTTGAACATGTCTTGATGACGGTTCGTCAAAAGTTGATGCTATTACTTCACCTTTAACTAGTCTTTTCATTTCTGTAACTTCTTCAGGACGTTCATCTATTAATAAAACAATAAGAATACTATCTGAATGATTATAAGAAATACTTTGCGCTATTTTTTGCAAAAGAATTGTTTTACCAGCTTTAGGTGGTGCTACTATTAAACCACGTTGTCCTCTTCCAATTGGAGATGCTAAATCTAATATTCTTGCAGTTAAATCTTCTTTGGATCCATTACCTCTTTCCATTTTTAATCTATTATTTGCATGAAGAGGTGTTAAATTTTCAAATAAAATTTTTTTATTTGAATTTTCAGGTTTATCATAATTAACTTTATTAATTTTTAATAAAGCAAAATAACGTTCTCCATCTTTAGGAGGTCTTATTTTTCCATAAATAGTATCACCAGTTCTTAAACTAAAACGTCTTATTTGACTTGGAGAAACATAAATATCATCTGGTCCAGCAAGATACGAACTATCACTGGATCTTAAAAAACCAAAACCATCTTGCAATATTTCTAATACTCCGTCACCAAATATATCTTTTCCTCTTTTAGAATATGTTTTTAAAATTGAAAATATTATATCTTGTTTACTCATTTTAGATAAATTTCCTAAACCCATATTTTCACCTATTAAATCTCTTTCTAAAATAGGTGTGTTCTTTAATTCTGTTAGATTCATAATTATTAATTCTTACAATCTTTGTGTATTTTTAAAAAAATTTATATTTTATATTTAATTAAATATTCTCCATAATAAATTTTATTAATTTAGATTTAGACATTAAACCAACTTTAGTTGATTTTAATTTTCCCTTATTAAAAATTAGTATAGTAGGAATACTACGTATATCATATTTATTAGGTATAGATAAATTTTTTTCAATACTAAATTTAGAAAAAGTAATTTTATCTTTAAGTTCCTCTGCAACTTCTTTTATTATTGGCTCCATTATTTTACATGGTCCACAAAATTCTGACCAAAAATCAACTAATATTTTTTTTTTAAAATTTATTACTTTTTTTTCAAAATTTTTATCTGTTAAATTTATTATTTTATTGCTCATATTAATCCATTATATACTAATTTAGTATATTTAATTTAAGTTAAAATATTAATTTATTAAAAATTAATTTTTAATTGTTAATTATATTAAATAATATATTTAATATTTTAAAATTAAATATCAATATAATTTATATATTAAATATTACATTTAATATATATTTATTTTTTCCAATTTGTATGAAATAATCCGTTTTTATCAGTTCTGTGATAATTATGAGATCCAAAATAATCTCTTTGAGCTTGAATTAAATTTGATGATAAAAATTCAGATCTATAACTATCATAATAAGATATAGAAGATGATAAAGCAGGAACTGGATAACCATTATTAATTGAATAAGAAACAATATATCTTAATGAAAAATTATACTTACTAGCAATATTAGTAAAATATGATGATAATAATATATTATATATATTATGATTGTAATTATAAACATCCATGATTTTTTCTAATATTTTTGATCTTATTATACATCCTTTTCTAAATATCTTTGCTATTTCATAATAATTTAAATTCCAATTATATTTATATGAACCTTTTTTTAAATTAGAAAATCCTTGAGCATAAGAAATAATTTTAGATAAATATAAAGATTTACGAATTTTTTCTATAAATTTATCATTATTATTATTATATTTTTTATTAAATGGTCCATTTAAAATTTTTGAAGCAATAATACGCTGATTTTTCATAGATGAAATGTAACGAAAAAATAAAGACTCAGAAGCAACATTAAAAGGATCTTCTATTTCAATAGAGTTATTGATTGCCCATTTCCCTGTTTTTTTATTCATAGCTTCATCAACAATAAGATCTAATATAAATTTTCCTGTATGATCTCTTTTTATAATAATTTTTTTAGTAATATTTATTAAATAACTTTTAAGCTCTCCTTTATCCCATTTATTAAAAATCTTGTATAATTCTTCATTATTTAAGCCAAGCGAATGTTTCATAACATGAAATGTTTCAGAAATTAATTGCATATATGAATATTCAATTCCATTATGAATCATTTTTACATAATGTCCAGATCCTCCTTTTCCAACATATGTAACACAAGGATATCCTTTCACATTAGCAGCAATTTTTTTAAAAATTGGTTCTACAATTTTATATGAATTTTTATCTCCTCCAGCCATGATAGATAAACCATTTAAAGCTCCTTCTTCACCTCCAGAAATTCCAGCATCTATAAATTTAAAACCTTCTTTATATAATTCTTTATTTCTTCTTAAAGTATCTTTATATAAAGAATTTCCACAATCTATTATTATATCATTTTTATTTATAATTTTTTTTAATAAATTTATAATTAGATCTATAGGTTTTCCAGGTTTTATAATTAAAAATATAATACGAGGTAATTTAATGGAATTAACAAAATCATATATATTATAATAAGGATATATTTTTTTAGATCTATGTTGATATATTAAATTATCAGTTTTTTCTTTAGATCTATTAAAAATAGAAACTTTATATCCTTTATTTTCAATATTAAGAGCTAAATTTTTACCCATTGTTGAGATACCTATAATACCTATATTATTTTTATTCATTTTAATTCCTATTAAATAAATATTTATATTATATTATTTATATAATTTTAATTTTAAAAAAAATAGTTTAAAATATAAATAATGTATATTTTTAATATTAATATTATTAAATAAAATTATTTAATAATATTAAAAAATAATTTATATATATTTAATTTAATAAAATTTAAGGATAATTATTATTATGATAATAATTAATTTTTTAGTAAAATCTATTATAGATTTTTATATAATACTAATTATTATTAGAATTTGGATTCAATGGACAAAATGTGATTTTTACAATTCATTTTATCAATTAACTGATAAAATTACATACCCATTAATTAAAATAATTAAATATTTAATACCTAATTATGTAAATACATGCCTTTTTATAATATCTATTTTTTTAGCAATAATTAAATTTCCAATTATTATTTTTTTTGAAACAAAATTATTAAAATTAAAAATAATTTATTTATTTATAGGAATGATAACTTTAATAAAGACAATTGGTAATTTAGTATTTTGGATTTTAGTATTACGTTTATTATTAATAAAATTTAAAAAAGATAAAAGTATTATAAATGAAGTTATTTATATGTTAAGTGAATCATTAATATTTTTAATTAAAAAAATACTTCCATATTCATATACTATAAATTTTTTATTTTATTTGTTAATATCCTTTCTTTTTTCACTTAATTATTTAGGTATTTATTTACTTCCAGGTATTTGGTATAGAATTTAATTTATATATAACATATTTTACGTATAATTTAATTAATTAAATATTAAATATTAATAAATATAACATAATATAAAAATATGAATTTAAATAAATTACCTAAAATAAGTTTATATATACATATACCATGGTGTATTAAAAAATGTCATTATTGTGATTTTAATAGTTTTTTAATAAAAAAAAAAATACCATATAAACAGTATATTAAAAATTTATTAGAAGATTTAGATAATGATATTAAATATATTTCAGGAAGAAATATTCATACAATATTTATTGGTGGGGGTACTCCAAGTTTATTTCCTTTAAAATCAATTAAAATTCTTATTAAAGAAATTAAAAAAAGATTTTTAATATCCGATAAAACTGAAATAACATTAGAAACTAATCCTGAAAGTTCATCAAATAATTTGTTTTATGAATATAAAAAAATAGGTATAAATAGAATTTCAATTGGTATTCAAACTTTAGATAAAAATAAACTTTTTAATTTAGGTAGAATTAATAATCATTATAATATAAATTTAATATGTAAACTAATTTATTCAAAATATATTAAAAATTTTAATTTTGATTTAATGTATGGATTACCAAATCAGTCTATTAGTGAATCAATTAAAGATTTAAATAACATTATTTATTCTAAACCTGATCATATATCTTGGTATCAATTAACTATCGAACCGAATACATATTTTTATTATGTTCCACCAATTTTACCAAATGAAAATAATATTTGGAAAATGTATAAATTAGGTAATAATATTTTAAAAAAATCAGGTTATCTTCAATATGAAATTTCAAGTTATGCAAAAGAAAAAAAATTTAGATGTAAACATAATATTAATTATTGGAAATTTGGAGATTATATTGGAATAGGTTGTGGATCTCATGGTAAAATTACATTAAAAGATGGAACAGTAATAAGAATCATGAAATCACGTAATATTATTAATTATATGAATAAAAATTATATATATAAAATATATAATGTGGATTATAATAATTTAATTATAGAATATTTTATGAATAGGTTTAGACTATCAGAATCTATTCCCCGTTCTGAATTTTATTATTATACAGGAATAAAAGAGATAAATATAAGAAAATCAATAAATAAGGCAATAAAAAAAAAATATATCAAGGAAAATGATCTTTATTGGACTATAACAGATTTTGGTAAATTATTTCTTAATTTTCTTATTGAATTATTTATTTAAAAAATAAATTTTTTAAATAAATAATTTGATATATTAAATATTTTAAATTTATTTATCAAATATTACATCATATTAATAATAATTAACAAATTTATTAATACAACTATGAAAAAAATTTTTTGTAAATTTCTTAATATTTTATCTGAACAGCAAAATTATCAATTATATCCAGGTAATTTAGGTAAAAAAATTTTTGATAATATATCTAAAAAAGCATGGGAAACATGGCAAAAAAAACAAACAATTTTAATAAATGAAAATAAATTGAGTACTAAAAATATATATCATTTAAAATTTTTAGAAAAAAAAATGATAAAATTTTTATTTAATAAAAATAAAATTACAAAATAAAATATAATTTTAAAAAAATAAATTTATTTTAAATATTTTTAAATTTTATTTTAATTTTGATTTTATATAATAATTTAAAACATTATTTGTGGAATACAAAGAAAAATTATTTTTTGAACTATTTATTGCAGTATAAATTATTTCTCTTGTGTAAAGATTTGAAATATTATCAGGTAATACTAATGAAGTTTTATTAAAAATAAAACTAGTTGATGTTTTTGCTAGAACAGCAAATGCAGTTTCATATTTAGGTAAAAAAAATATTTTATCTTTTTTGATTATTTTATTATTTTTCAAAAAAAAAATATTAATATTTTTTTTACTATCAAACATAATTATACCAATATCATTTTTATATATTTCTAAATAATTTGAATTTTCAGTAAAAATAATTGGTTTTCCATTATATTCTTTTTTTGAATTTTTTATTTTTACCAACTTTGTTTTAATAATTAAAAGTTCTATAAAATTATTAATAAAGTTAGAACCAAAAGTACCTTTTTTAATAGCACATAATAATCTAAAATTATAAAATGATTTAAAAATAGATTTTATTGATTTTTTTTTTTTAATTTTATTTAAATAAAATTTATAATTTTCAATACAATCAAATATCATATTATTATAGTCTTTTTTACTTTTAATAAAATTAACTGAGATATTTTTAAATTTTTTAGATTTAAGTAAATTTAAAAAGTATTTATACTTTCCATAATTAACTGCATATGATAAATTATTAATATTAGAATATTTTTTAAATATATAATTTTTACGTAATAAATATAATTTTTTTGAAAATAACTTAAATTTTTTTTTTGTATTTTTATTTATATTAAAGTTTGATAAATTTAAGATAGAAGAATTAAAAATTAATTTATTTAAATTATTAGCGATTTTACATATATCATAAAAAATTGATCCTTTTTCAACAGATGAGATATGGTTACTATCACCAAATAATATTATTCTTGTCTTTGGGGATAAAATAGAAATTAAATTATACATTGTTGATAAATTTATCATTGATGCTTCATCTATAAATATTATATCTGCATGTAAAAAATTTAAAATTCTATCTTTTAAATAAAATTTAAAATTATTTTTATTAATTAAATAATTAATATTTACAGCTATTTTAGGTATCTGTTTTTTTTTTTCACAACTTAGATTCGTATATTTTTTATAAAATTTTATTTTTTTATTTAAATTATTTAAAGATTGAAAATTATTAGATGATATTATTATTTTAATGGGTTTTTCATTTAATTTAATAAAACAAATTAATATTTTTAATAAAATACATGTTTTTCCAGTTCTTGATTTTCCTGATATAATAGAAGAATGATTAGTTATTGAAATAAAAGCAGCAATTTTTTGCCAATTAATAAAATAATTTTCTGAAATAAAAAACATATTTAATATTTTTAATATATTATTGTATTTTTTAACTTTTTTAATAATATTTTTTTTAAAAAAATTTAACACATAAATTTCTTTTCTCCACATTCTATTTATATATAATTTTTTATTATATAAAATTATGGGAGTGTTATTAGATCCATTACTTACAGATTTATGTAATAATAAATATTTTTCAAGTTTTTTAGTAGATGAAAAACAAATTTTTTTAATAGAATTTATTAAAATATGATTAATATTACCATAAAATATTTTATTAGAAAAAAATATTTTTAAAGGAATATAAGTATGTCCATTTCTTGTATAATAACTCAGACAAGCACTTACAAACATTAAAGATGTGTAAGGTTTTTGTGATATAGTTTTAGCAAAATTAATATCTAAAGATTTTAATAAATTTAATTTTAAAATTTCTTTAATTATATTTTTCATAATTTTATTATTAAAATAATTTAATTTATAAAATTTTTAAATTAATAACTTATCTATATAATTTATTAATTTAAAATTAGGTTTACAATAAAAAATACCATTATTTTTATTTACATTATTTATACCTCTTAAAAACAAATAATATACACCACCAAAATCTTTTTTATAATTATATTTATAAAGTTTTTGTTTTAAAAAACGATGAAGTGCTAATGTATAAATTTGATATTGTAAATCATATCTATTGTTAATAATAGATTTTTCTATATTATCTATATTATAAAATTTTTCATTTTCTCCAAGCCAATTAGATTTATAATCTAAAATATAATATTTTTTATTCCATCTAAAAACTAAATCTATAAACCCTTTCATCATACCTTTTGTTTTTGGAAAATTTATATTTATACATTTATAAGTAATAAGATCATATTTTTTACAAATATTTTGTAAATTATTTGTAAAAAAAAAATCCTTAATAGGAATATAAAAAGAAAATTCATTACATTTATCTTTGGATTTTATTTTTTTAAGTGAAAGATCATTATTATCCAAATTATAATCAATAATATTTTCAATCCATTTAATTATTACATTTTTCCACATTATATCAATATTTTTATTATTCATTATTTTATTTAAAAAATGTAAACTTATTTTTTTTTTAAAATTTATATTTTTAAGCAAAATATGTAAAAAATTACCTGTTATTTTTCCAGTAGGAAAATTATGTTGGTTTAAAGTTGCAATTTTAATTTTTTTTTTTTTAGAATTTTTAAATATATCTATTTTGGGTAAAGTTATATTTTTAATATATTTTAAATTTCTATTTAATGATGAATAACTAATAATTGTATCATTAACTATATTAATATTATTAATATTTTTTTTTTTTTTAAATTTTAATAATGTATTTACATTATGATTTTTTTTTTTTTTATTAAAATATTTTTTTTTACTTATTATAATATCTCCTTTTGATTTTTTAACTAAAAATTTTATTTTATTTTCTAAAAAATTAATATCTCCAGCAACACCATTTTGAATTAAATAACCAATAGCACTTTTATGAACACTATTATTATTTGTTTTTCGATTTTTTCCTTTATGTAAAGATGATATTCCTATACTGCAATGATATATTGATCTTGTTAAAGATACATAAAGAATTCTTAAGTCTTCTGCAAGTCTCTCAATATCTATTTTATTAATTGAAATTTTTGAATTTAAAGAATTTAAATAAAATATATTTTTTTTAATTCTATAATCGGCAATAAATGGTAAAAAAACTATTGGAAATTCCAAACCTTTTGATTTATGTACAGTTATTATATTAACAAAATTGTTATTATTTTTTAAAATTGATGTTGTATTTTTCAAATATTTATTAGATGAGTATATTTTTTCTTCCAATAATCTAATTATTGATAATCTATTCTCAAAATGTATAGATTCTTCTTGTAATAATTCACCTAAATGCATTAAATTTGAAAATTTTTTTTCACCTTCTTTTAGAAATAAAAGTTTTTTTTTAATTTTATAATCTTTAATTAACTCTTTTATCATAGGATGTATACCATATTTTTTCCATATTATTTTATATTTAATAAATTTATTTAAATGATAATATAATATTTTTTTATTTTTATTTAACATTTTAATTTCATTAAAATCAAAACCAATAATATCTGTTATCAGAGCTTTCTTAATATATAAATTATTAGTATACAAAACTGCTTTTAATATCCACATTAAATCAACTGATTCTTTAGATTTAAATATATTTTCACTTTTAGATATAAATATTGACGGTATATTAAATTTTGTTAATGCATTACTAATTAAATTAGCTTCATTTCCATTTCTTATTATTATTGTTATATCAGAGGCAGTAATATATTTTTTACCAAAATTTCCTTCTATCCATGTTTTTTTTTTATTTGAAGAATTTATCCAAGAAAAAATAGTATTTGCACATTTATTAGACATATATTTTTTATATTCATGTGAATTTACTATAATATCCGGTTGTATCCAAATATTCATAGCAGGATAAATTTTGTTATTTACTATTAGTTTTAATTTTTTATTTTCTTTGGAGTATTTTAATGGTACAAATGAAATTTCTTTAAAAATAAAAGGATTGGAAAATGAAGTAAATAAATTATTAACAGCATTAATCATTCCTTTAGAAGAACGCCAATTAACATCAAGAGTATAATGATTATTTATTTCATTTTTAGCTCTAATATATGTTAAAATATCAGCACCCCGAAAACCATAAATAGATTGTTTAGGATCACCTATAATTAAAAAAAAACAATTTTTATAACCTATATATATTTTTTTAAAAATATTATATTGCTTTAAATCTGTATCTTGGAATTCATCAATTATTGCTACTGGATATAATTTACGTATTTTATTTGATAATTTTGATCCAAATTTTCCTTGAATGATTTTTTCTAAAATAGTAATTAGATCATTAAAACTAATTTTTGATCTTCTATTTTTTTCTTTTATAATATATTTTTCAATTTTGAAAACAGAAAATAAAAAAATTTCTTTTTTTATTGATAAATTATCTAAATAGTAATTTTCAATTATTTTAAATAAAACAAAATTTTTATTATTATTTTGAATATTATTTTTAAATAAATTTGATAATTTAAATTTTGATAATTCATTAGGAACTTTATCATCAATTGTAGGTTCATTAGCCCATTTATCAATTTTATTTAACCATTTAATTATATTTTTTTTACTATAAATTTTTTTATTTATGTTAGAATTATATATAAATTTTCTAAATAAAGAAAATTTAATCCAATTTTTTTTTAATAAATTAATATTTGATATTATATTTTTATATATTTGAATTATTGAATAATTTTTTTTTGATAAATTATATTTTTTGTTTAAATTAATATTTAAATAGGGTGATATATTAATATAAAAATTTTTAGGATTTTTCCAGTATTTTTTTATTAATATAGCTATATTATAAGGTAAAACAGAAAAATTTTTATTCCAGAAATAATAAGTTGATGTATATTTTAAAATTGATTCATCTTCTATAATCTCTTTATCAAATATAATACCAGATTGTACAATATTTTTATTTAAAATTTTTTTACAAAAACCATGAATAGTATAAATAGATAATTCATTTATTTTATTTTTAGCTATAATTAATAATAATTTAGCTATTTTAATATTTTTTATTTTTTTAAATAATTTCATAATTATATAATTATTACTTTTTTTTTTAATACATTCATTATATAATAAATTTATGTTCTCAATTATACGATTTTTAATTTCATTTTTTGCTAATTCAGTGAATGTTACAATTAATATTTTGTCTGCTTTTATAGGTTTAAAATGATTTTTACTTATCATTCCTAAAATTAAACGTAAATATAATATAGATATAGTATATGTTTTTCCTGTTCCTGCTGATGCCTCTATTAATATATTTCCAAATAAAGGTAAATCAATTGAATTAAAAATTTTTTTAATCATATAATTTATTTTTTTTCAAATATTTTATTTTAATAAAAATTTTATATTTTATTAAATTTTAACATTGGTAATAAATATTTTTCAAATAAAAAAAACATTTCATTTATATTTTTTTTATTTAAATGTTTAACAACTTTTTTAATGTAAATATTATTATATTCAGAATAAAATTCTTTTTTTTGATTAAAATATTTTATTATTTGTTCTCCAACTTTTTTTTTAATATTAACATTTTTATTTAAAGTTTTATTTTTACTATTATAACAATATTGTTTCCATATATTACTTGAACTATAAAATAACAATAAAGGTTCTAAAATTCCTTTAAAATAACCTAAAATATAAAACATTAATAAATTTTTAGCTTTTTTTTTTTTAACAGGTAAAAAATTCCACTCTCCATTTATAAAAAACATAATACTATTTTTTTTTCCATCATATAAACAATAAATTAAATGTTCTATCCATAAAATTAAACCATCTTTAATTGATATTTTTTTTGTACTCCATTTAATTATTCTATCTTTATAAAAATTATCAATCCACCCAATTAAAGTTATATTTTTAAAATTTAAACACACTTCTAAAGTTCTTTTTTTTAAAATATTAAATATTTTTATTTTATTATATAAATTAATTAATTTTTTATATTGTTCTAAAAAAAATATTTTTCCAAATATTCCGTATTGTAGTAATCCAGAATATTTTATTTCATTAAATATTTTATTTATATTATTTTTTTTTATAATTAAATTTAATATTTTTTCTTTAATTTTGAAATTTGTGAAAATATTATTTAAATAATCTTTTTCATATGAACTTTCTATAAATGATTTATTAAAATAAATTTTTAAATTATTTATAAACCATGTTTTAATAGGGTTATTATAAAATTCAATAATATCTTCTAGTTTTAATATTTTATTTTTAAAATTTAATAATAATTTTGAATTTAAAGATAAATCATATTTTAATTTTAATAAATTTTTTTTAAAATAATTTTTTTTTTTTTTTAAAAAAAATGTATTTTTTTTTAAAAAAAAATTTATATCATGAAATTTAAAAATATGTTTTATAATATTATTTATAATCTGTTTCTCTTCTAAATATTGATCTCCTTCAATATAAAAATTATTTGATATATAATAAATTAATTCATTCACAAATGTAGAATTAGTATTAATATTATTATTTTTAATATCATTTCCAATAAAACTTACATAAAAAATATCTTTAGCAGATAAAATAGACTCTAAAAAATAATACTTAAGATTTTCTAAAATATTAATATCACCAATTCTTGGATGTTTAAAAATCAAATTATAATTATTTTTATATTTTTTCTTTTGTATAATATTATCATTAATTCCTAATATACATACTATTCTAAAATTTATAGAAGACATAGATTTTAAATTACAAAAATTTATTTTTCCAAATAAAAAATTATTTATTATTTTTTTTTTATTTAATTTATTAAATAATTCTTCTTTAATTAATTTTACAGAAATTTTTTCTTTAAATTTAGATTTAATACAATATTTTAATATTTTTTTCCATGTACTTTTAATAAGTGTTAAAATATTTTCTTCCTTGGGGGAAGTAGCATAAAAAAAAGAAGATATAATTTTTTCAGAAATTGAACACCAATATTTTATTTTTCTAGGTTTTAAAAGCTTTTTTTTAAAATATTTAATATTATTTATTAAATCATAAAATTTACCTAATAAACATGACGATAATCCATATGTCTTATCATATGGAAGAATTTTATTCCAAGATCCGAACTCACTATTCATTGCATAACCTAAAAACATTCTATTAAATCCAAAATCCCATGAATTTAAATTATTAATATTTTCAATAAAATTATTATCTTTTTTTTCTTCATCTAATTCTAATTTAATTCCTGATTCTAATACCCATCTATTTAATATATCAATTTCTTTATTTTTGATATTAAATTTACGTGATATAGATTTTACTTCTAAAAATTTTAAAATTTTTTTTGCAGATAATTTAATAAATGGTAAATCTAATAATTTCATAAAAGATAATGATATTAAATTAATTTTTTTCGATTCAATATCTGAAATATAAAATGGTAAATTATTTTTTAAATTATAATTTCCAAATATAGATTTAATTGATGCTACATAATTCTTTATATTTGGAGCCATTACAATAATATTTTGTGGTTTTAATGTTACATCTTTAGACATAATTAATAATAATTTATCATATAAAATTTCTATTTCTTTGTAATAACTGTAACAAGCATTAATATTAATAGAAAAATCTTTTATTTTTATCATTCTTTTTAAAATTTTATTTTTATAAATATGTTTTTTATTTTCAGATGAATAATTTTTTAAAATAAGAATGTCTTTTTTAATTAAATTTAAAATATTATTTTTAATAGGTTTAATAAATGCATTTATTTCTATAATTCTATTTAAATTAGAAATTAAATATATATATTCTTTACATTTCTTACCCCATGAAGAAAGAAAATAATTTCCTAAATTAGGTTTACTTATATAATTCAATAATACAGATTTTGTTTTATTATTTATAAAAATTATATTATTATTTTCTTTTATACATTTGTTTATTATTTTTTCAAAAAAATTAAAATCTTCTATATCTCCCCAATAATGTTTACATGGATTTATAAACATATTATGAATATCCATAGAATTTCCTAATAATTCTAATAATTTAATATAAATAGGAGGTAATGAAGATATTCCAAAAATAAATACTCTATTTGGTAATTTTATATTTTTTCTTTTTTTGTTTTTTATAATATTTTTAATATTATTAAAATTTTTATCATGTTGTAAAATTAATTCATTATAATGTACTTTATTATTTATTAATTTTCTCCATAAAAAAGATTGCCAAATCTGATCTTCATCCAAATTTTTTATTAATTTTCCTTCTTTCCAAGATTTTAACCAATCAGGACGATATATTCTGTATTGATTAAAAATATAAGCTAATTGAGTAGAAAATTTAAATTTTTTTAAAATATCATTATTTTTTAAAAAATATTTAATTTTTAAAAAATATTTATTATTTAATATATCAGGTATTAAAGAAAAAATTTTCCATGTCATAATAGAATTATTACAAGTATATTTATATTTTATATTAGGTAATAAATTAGAAATAACATTACATATAAATTTCGAAATAGTAATAAATTTTATATTTGCATATATACCAAGTTGTTCTGATAATTTAATTTTTATCCAATTTGCAATATTTTTATTTTTAACTATAATTATTTCTGGTTTTAAAGGATCATTTTTTTTTTTTTTAACAGATATTAATAAAGAAATAATTATCTTAAGCATATCTGTGCTATTTGAATGATATATTATAAACATAATGTTATATATTATTTTTTTTATTTTTAAATTTAAATTAAATAAATTATTTTAGCTACGACAGGAGTTGAACCTGTGACCTCAGCGTTATGAGTGCTGCGCTCTTACCAACTGAGCTACGTAGCTTCAAATGTATTTAATGATATAAATTCTCTGGGGCACCAGGATTCGAACCTGGGAAATGACGGGATCAAAACCCGTTGCCTTTCCTCTTGGCTATACCCCATAATTATAGTTACGGAAGGCGAGATTTGAACTCGCATGCATTTAAGCGTCAGAATCTAAATCTGATGCGTCTTCCATTTTCGCCACTCCCGTTTATAATAATATTATATTATAATTAATATAATTAAAACATAATATTTTTATATTATCAAGTTTTTTTATAAAAATTATATTTTTAAATTAATATTTGTGAATTCAAATAATTAAGCAGGGTTTGGTATATCTATAAAAGATACATCGAAATTAAATTTTTTAAATAACCACTCACCTAAAGATTTTATTCCAAATTTTTCTGTAGAATAATGACCAGCTGAATATAAATGTAATTTATTTTCTTTAGCAAAATTAACACATTGTTCAGATTTATCTCCTGTAATAAAAGCATCAATTTTTTTATTTCTTATAATTTCAATAAATTTTTGTCCACTTCCAGAACATAAAGCTACAGTGTTTATAAAATTAGAACCAGTTTTTCCATAATAAAAAATATTATTATTTAAGTTTATTTCTAATTTTTTTTTTAATTCTTTTCCACTTAAAGGTCTATTTAGTTTTCCTTTTATAACTAACGGGTTTATAAATTTAATTATATTTATTTTTAAAATATTTGCTAATTGTACATTATTTCCGAATTTAATATGATAATCTAAAGGTAAATGCCAAGCATATAAATTAATATTTTTAGTCAATATTTTTTTAAAATGATTACGTTTCATACCAAATATTTTAATATTTTCATTTTTCCAGAAATAACCATGGTGCACTATAATTGCATCAACATTTTTTTCAATAGCTATTTCTAATAATGTTTTACAAGAAGTTACTCCTGTAATTATTTTTTTTACTTCTTTACGTCCTTCTATTTGCAACCCATTTGGACAATAATCTTTTATTGATATATTATTAAGTTTTTTATTTATTAATTTTTCTAATTTAATATTTAACATAAAATTTATAAAATAAACAAATTTAATTAAAAAATTTAAATAAATTTTAATTTTAAAATTTATTGAAATAATAAAATATTATATACTATTTTAATAAAATGAATTAATATTTAATATTTAATATTAAATTAGAAAAATTAATTTTAATTAAAAGGATAAAATTTAATGTCTAAAATAGGGATTTTTTATGGAAGTGATACTGGTAATACTGAAAAAATAGCTTATATTATTAATAATATTTTAGGAAAAAAAAAATCTGATATTTTTAATATATCTGAAATTAATAAAAAAGATATAGAAAAATATGATAAAATATTATTAGGGATATCTACATGGTATTATGGAGAACCTCAATGTGATTGGGATGATTTTTTTCCAATTATTAAAAAAATTAATTTTAAAAATAAGATTTGTGCTATATTTGGGTGTGGTGATCAAGAAAATTACCCAGAATATTTTTGTGACGCAATGGGTATTTTAGGAAATATTATTAAATTAAGAGGTGCAAAGATTGTTGGTAATTGGCCAACAAAAGGATATTATTTTATAAATTCAAAATCTTTAATTAAAAAAAAATATTTTATAGGTTTAGCTATTGATGAAGATACACAATCTGATTTAACATATTTAAGAATAAAAAATTGGATTATTAAAATTAATAAAGAAATGAATATTAATTAATTTAATTTATATTCATTTGCTATTTTTTAATTCTAGATCTAATCGTAGTTGTTAAATTGAAAACAGGATATTTACAAGAATAATATTTTTGATCTGCATAAAAATAACCTTCTCTTTCAAATTGAATATTTTTATTAATATCAATATTAGATATATTGTATTCAGAAAAACCATTAAATATTTTAATAGATTTTTTATTAAAGTTATTAATACAATCTTTATAAGAATATATTCTTTTTTTAATTAATAATTTATCATAAATTCTAAATTCTGTTGGTAAATTCTGTTTTACAGAAACCCAATGAATTATACCTTTTAATTTTCTTATTTTTTGAGATTTGTTATTAAAAGAATTTGGATCATGACAACAAAATATAGTAGAAATATTACCATTTTTATCTTTAATAAAGGATTTAGCTTTTATTATACAAGCATATCTTAATCGCACTTCTTTACCTATAGATAATCTATAATATTCAATACTTGGTTTTTCATTAAAATCATCTTTATTTATAAATATTTCTCTACTAAACAAAACTTTTCTAGTTCCCATTTCTGGTTTTTTAGGATGGTTTTTCATAAAAATTATTTTTTGATAATCAAATTTTAAACTTTCTATAATTAATTTTACTGGATTTACCACAGCCATTGCACGTATCGCATTTTTATTTAAATCTTTTCTTAAACAATTTTCTAAAACAGATAAATTTATATGACTTTCTTGTTTTGAAATTCCAATTATTTTACAAAAATTACGTATTGAATTTGGTGTATAACCTCGGCGTCTAAGACCAGAAATAGTAAGTAATCTAGGATCATCCCATGTTTTAACAAGTTTTTTTTTAATAATATATTTTAAATAACGTTTAGATATTATTGTATTATTTATTTCTAATTTAGCAAATTCATATTGTTTTGGAATAATTTTACGATGAGATATGTTTTTTAAAATCCAATTGTATAAAATTTTATTATTTTGAAATTCCAAAGTACATAAAGAATGAGTTACTCCTTCTAATAAATCAGAAATACAATGAGCAAAATCGTACATTGGGTAAATACACCAAGTATTTCCAGTTTTATGATGACTTGTAAATCTTATTCTATACAGTACAGGATCTCTCATTATAATATAAGGTGAAGACATATTAATTTTAGCTCTTAAACACATACTATTTTCTTTGAATTCACAGTTATGCATCTTTAAAAAAAGATCTAAATTTTCTTTAATACTTCTATTTCTATAAGGACTATTTTTTCCATTTTTCTTTAATGTTCCACGATATTTTTTTATTTCTTTTATAGATAATTGATCTATATAAGCTAATCCTTTTTTAATTAATTTAACAGCATATTTTTTTATTTTATAAAAATAATCAGATGAGTATTTAATATTTTTATTCCATTTAAAACCTAACCAATTAATATCTTTTTTAATTGAGTCAATATATTTTATTTTTTCTTTAACTGGATTAGTATCATCAAAACGAAGATTACATTTTCCATTATAATATTTAGCAATACCAAAATTTAAACATATAGATTTAGCATGACCTATATGTAAATAACCATTAGGTTCAGGAGGGAATCTAGTTTTTATATATTTATATTTACCTAGTATAATATCTTTATTAACAATTTTATAAATAAAATTTTTTGTTCCATTTTGTATTTTACTCAAAATTAATACCTTTTTAAAAAAATTTAAATATTTAATTTTAAATAATTATTAATATTTAATTTTAATTTATATAAATTAATTCTTTTTAATCATCTAAAAAACTTCTTAATATTTCTGATCTGCTAGGGTGACGTAATTTACGTAAAGCTTTTGCTTCTATTTGACGAATTCTTTCTCTTGTAACTTCAAATTTTTTACCCACTTCTTCTAAAGTATGATCTGTATTCATATCTATTCCAAATCTCATACGTAAGACTTTAGCTTCTCTAACAGTAAGACCTGCTAAAATATTATTAGTAGCATATCTTAAACTATCTGATGTTGCAGAATCTAATGGTAATTCAATGTTATTATCTTCAATAAAATCACATAAATGTGCATCTTCATCATTACCTATTTGTGTTTCCATAGAAATAGGTTCTTTAGCGATTTTTAAAACTTTTCTTATTTTATCTTCTGAAATCATCATTCTTTCAGATAATTCTTCTGGTGTTGGTTCTCTACCTATTTCTTGAATAATTTGTCTTGAAGTTCTATTTAATTTATTTATAGTTTCAATCATATGTACTGGTATACGTATTGTACGAGCTTGATCAGCAATTGATCTTGTAATGGATTGGCGTATCCACCATGTTGCATAAGTAGAAAATTTATAACCACGTTTATATTCAAATTTATCTACAGCTTTCATTAACCCTATATTTCCTTCTTGTATAAGATCTAAAAATTGTAAACCTCTATTTAAATATTTTTTAGCTATAGATATAACAAGACGTAGATTAGATTCAACCATTTCTTTTTTTGATTTAATAATGTTTATTTTTCCTATAAAAATACTTCTATTTATATTTTTTAATTGTCTAATTGTTAGTTTTGTTTGTTTTTCAATTTTATTTAATTCAAATGTATTAACATTTATATCTTTATTTATTTTTTTTAATTTAATTGACCATGGTGTATTACAAGAAATTGCATAATTAAACCAATTTATTGTTTTATTATTATTATTATTATAAATTTTTACAAAAGTTTTTTTTGGCATATTACATTTATAAATACATAACTTTATTATTTTATTTTCTTGTATTTTTATTTTATTCATAATAATACTAATTTTATTCATAAGAAAATTCAATTGTTTATGAGATAATTTAAATTGTTTAAATATATTATTTAGTTTTTTAATTTCTATTAATGCTTTATAATGATTTCTACCATATTTTTTTATTATTTTTATTGTTATCTTGTTTTGTGCACTTAATGCTATAAATTTTTTATTTGCTATTTTAAAATTAATTTTATTATAATTATTCATTCTTTCTTTATTTTTATTATTATGTTCTTCTATATTATTTCCAAAATATTTTTCTTTTTTAGATAATTCATTTTTAATATTATTTATTAAAAACAATTCTTTTGAATTTTTATCTATAATATTAGATATTACATCAGTTAATTTTATTTTACCTTTTTTAATGTATTCATATTGTTTTAATATATAAATCACAGTATTTGGATATTTAGATATAGATATTCTAACATTATTTATTCCGTGTTCTATTCGTTTAGATATATTTATTTCTTGTTTTCTATTTAATAAATCAACTGTTCCCATTTCTTTCATATACATTCTTATTGCATCATTTGTTTTATATATTTCTGAATCTGAATTTGAAATACATTTATGTGATTCATGTAATATATGTGTATGATAATTATTTTTTTTATTTAAAATAACATTATGTAAATTAATATTTTTTTCTATAATTTTTATGCCAATTTTATTAATAATATTAATTATATTTTTAATATTAATATGTTTTTTAAAATCAGCTTTAATATGATTGTTAATTTGTGAAAAAGTTAAATAACCTTTTTTTTTACCAATTTTAATAAGTAAATTTGTGTTTGTTTTTTTTTTTTTTTTTCATAATATTACATCCAATTTATTTAAATAAATTTTATTAATTATAAATTATATTTTATAAATATTATTTTTTTAAAATTTTGTTAAAGATTTATTTAAATACCATATTTTTTTTTTTTCTTCAGTTGTAAGAATATTAATTCTTCCTTTGATAATTAAAGATTCTAATTTTTCTTGTATTATTGAATCATAAAGTTTAGATAAAGCATCTAAAAAAGTCACTTCAATCATTTCATCAATGATCATGTGATTCCAAATTGCTAATTTTTTAAAATATAAGTAAAATTTACTATAACGATAATTTTCTAATAATTGCCCTGTATTTATTTTAGGTAATAAATTACATATTTTAACCATTTCTATAAATAATTTAATACCTGGTTTATTAGATTTTTTAATTTTTTTAAATTTTGAAACATGAAAAGCAAGCTTAGGATATTGAATAATTAAACCCATAAGGGTTTTTAAAATATTTTTTTTTATATTTTTCTTAAAAACAAAATTATTGTTATTTTTATTAAATGAATTAAATTTGTTTAATTTAAAGTCATCAATAATACCAATTTTTTTTCCTAATTCTTTTCTTAAAAATAAACGTAATATTGAACATGGTATTTTATTTATTAAATTTAAAGATAATTTAACTAATTTTGCTTTACCTTCATAAGTTTTTAAATCTGATTTTATTAATAAAGTTTCAAACAAAAATTTAGATAAAGGTATGGAATTATAAATTTTAGCTTCAAATTTTTTTTTACCTATTTTTCTAATCAACGAATCTGGATCTTCTCCATATGGAATAAACATGAAACTTATTTTACGATCATTATATAAAAATGGTAAAGATTTTTTAAGAAATTTCCAAGCGGCTTCTTTTCCTGAAATATCTCCATCATAACAACATATAATATGATTTGTTAATCTATATAATAATTTAATATTATTTTTATTTGTATAAGTACCTAAAGAGGATACTGAATATAGTATTCCAAATTGAGTTAATGTTAAAACATCGATATAACCTTCAACTATTAATATCATAGGAAAGTTAGATTGTTTTTTTTTAATTTCATATAAACCATATAATTGGTTACTTTTATTAAAAATTACTGTTTCAGGTGAATTTAAATATTTTGGATTATTATTATTTAACGATCTTGCTCCAAATCCTACAATAATTCCTTTATTATTTCTAATTGGAAACATAATTCTTTCTCTAAACATATCATGCAATAAACCATTTTTATTTTTAAATAATAATCCTGTTTTAGTTATAATTTCAATGGGTAATTTATATTTTTTAAAAAAATTAATAATATTATTACCTGGTGGTGAAAATCCTATTGAAAAATAATGCAATATAGATGTATTTATTCCTCTAAATTTTATATAATTATTAGCTTGTAAAAATTTTTTATTAATTAATAATGTATTATAAAATTTATTTATTTTATTCATTAATTTATATAAAATATTTTTAATTATATTTTTTTTTTTATAATTGTTATCAATATTATCATAAATAATTTCTATGTTTTGATTTGATGCTAATTCTTCTATTGTATCAATAAATGTTATTTTTTCATAATTCATTAAAAAATCTATTACATTTCCATGTGAACCGCAACCAAAACAATGATAAAATTGTTTTTCATAGTTTACAAAAAAAGAAGGATTTTTTTCTTTATGAAAAGGACAAAAAGCTTTTATATATTTACCATGTTTTTTTAAATTAATTTTAGATCCTATAATATCAACTATATTTGTTACATTTAACAATTTATTTATAAAAAATTTATTAATTTTATAAGACATTTTTTTAAAAAATAATTTTATTTTTAGTTTAAATAAATATTTATAATACTATTGAAAAATAAACATAAATATTTATTTTTCAATAGTATTATAAATATTAAAAATATTAATTAATATAAACGTTTTTTCCTTAAATTATTTCTCAACATTTTTTTCATATGACGTTTAATAGCAGATGATTTTGCTTTTTTTCTTTCAGTAGTTGGTTTTTCATAAAATTCTCTTTTACGAAATTCAGATATTATTCCTGCTTTTTCACAAGAACGTTTAAATCTTCTCAATGCTACTTCAAATGATTCGTTTTCATATAAAGTAATTGATGGCATTTAGTTACCTTAATTTATTATTTATTTAATTATTATATAATAATTTAATTTATTTTAATAATATTTATGAAGTTTAAAAATTATAAAAATTATTTATAGTTAAATATAAATTAATTATATATATTATATTATAATCAAATTTTTTGATTATATAAAGTTTATATAACTGGTTTTTAAAAATGATAATATTAGGAATTGAAACATCTTTTGATGACACATGTGTGTCTTTATATGATACACAAAAAGGTTTAATTAAGAACATCAAACATAGTCAAAAAATTCATAATATTTATGGAGGAGTTGTTCCAGAATTAGCTTCTAGAAATCATATATTAAAATTACAAAAATTAATAAAGAAATTATTTTTAAAATCTTTATTAGATTACAATGATATAAATTGTATAGCATATACTGCAGGACCTGGACTGATTGGTTCTTTAATAGTTGGAGCAACTGTAGGAAGATCACTAGCTTATACATTAAAAATACCTTCTATTGCAATAAATCATATGGAAGGACATTTATTATCTCCTATGATTGGAATAAAGAAACCAAAATTCCCTTTTGTTGCATTATTAGTTTCAGGCGGACATACTCAATTAGTATTAGCAAAAAATATTGGATTATATAAAATTTTAGGAAATTGTGTAGATGATGCAGCAGGAGAAGTTTTTGATAAAATAGCTACATTACTTGGGTTAAAGTATCCAGGAGGTAAAAAATTAGAAAAGTTAGCAAAATTAGGTACACCAGGAAATTTTTTGTTTACTAGACCGATGTTAAAAAAACCTGGATTAGAATTCAGTTTTTCTGGTTTAAAAACTCATGTTTCTAAAATTATTAAAAAAAATTATTTTAATGACAAAAAAAAAGCAGATATAGCTTTAGCATTTGAAGATGCTGTTATAGATACATTAGTAATAAAATCTAAAAGAGCACTTATTATTACAGGATATAATAAACTTATTATAGCAGGAGGTGTTAGTTCTAATAAATCTTTACGTTGTAAAATGAAAAAAATGGTAAATAAAATAAATTGTAAATTAATATGTGCAAAAAAAGAATTCTGTACTGATAACTCAGTTATGATAGCATACGCAAGTATTTTTAGATTTAATTATAAATATAATAAAAAATTATCTATTTTTGTAAAACCAAAATGGTCTATAGAAGATATATATTAATAATTTAAATATTATAAAAACATTTAAAAATTTACTTTAAAAAATTTTTTAAAAGGTTAATATAGTTTATATGTCAGAAAAAAAAAAAACTCAAAAATCTCATTTGTTTAAATTAAATATTCCAGATATTAAAACTCCTCCTTATTCATTAGAAGCAGAACAATCTGTTCTTGGTGGATTAATGCTTGATAATAATAAATGGGAAAATATATCTGATGTTTTAATAAGCAATGATTTTTTTATTTATGCTCATCGTATCATTTTTAATGAAATGCAATTTTTATTAGGATTGAAAAAACCAATTGATTTGATTACTATATCAGAATCTTTAGAACAAAAAAAAAAATTAGATATTTCTGGCGGTTTTACTTATTTAGCAGATTTATCAAAAAATACACCCAGTGTATCAAATATAGATGCTTATGCTAATATTGTTAGAGAAAAAGCAATAATTAGAGAAATGATAACAGTTGCAAAAGAAATAGCGGATTCTGGTTATAACACTAAAGGAAGACATATTGATGATTTATTAGATATAGCTGAATCTTTAGTATTTCAAATATCAGAAAAAAGAATTAACAATCATATAGGACCAAAAAAAATTGAAAATATTTTAAAAAATACAGTAAATAAAATAAAATTTTTATATAAAAATCCAAAAAATAATATTACTGGTATTTCAAGTGGTTATAAAGATTTAGATAATAAAACTTATGGATTTCAAAAATCAGATTTAATTATAATAGCTGCAAGACCTTCTATGGGAAAAACAACATTTGCAATGAATATTTGTGAAAATGTTTCAATTAAAGAAAATAAACCAGTATTAATATTTAGTTTAGAAATGACAATAGAACAGATAATGATAAGAATGTTATCATCAATGTCAAGGGTAGATCAAACCTGTATACGTACAGGCTTATTAGATGATAAAAATTGGTCAAAAATATCTAATATAATTAGAATTTTATTAAAAAAAAAAAATATATATATTGATGATTCATCAGAATTAACACCAATCTCATTAAGATCACGAGCTAGAAGAATTTATAAAGAAAATAATGGTTTAAGTTTAATTATGATAGACTATCTTCAGTTAATAAGAGTTCCATCATTATCTGATAATCGTACTATTGAAATAGCAGAAATTTCTAGATCTTTAAAATTTTTAGCTAAAGAACTTAAAGTACCTGTAATAGCAATATCACAATTAAATAGAAGTTTAGAACAAAGATCAGATAAAAGACCGATAAATTCTGATTTACGTGAATCAGGTTCTATTGAACAAGACGCGGATTTAATTATGTTTATTTATAGAGATGAAATATATAATGAAAATAGTAATATGAAAGGAATAGCAGAAATAATTTTAGGTAAACAACGTAATGGCCCTATAGGTAAAATTAGACTTAATTTTAATGGAAAAATATCAAGATTTGATGATTATAAAATGTAAGATTGATTATTTCAGTAATTTTAATAACACAAATTATATTAATCCAATTTTATTTAAAAAAAAATTATTTAAAAATTTGACATTTTGATAAAAAAAAAATATAATTGTTTAAAATCCTCTGTAGTTCAGTAGGTAGAACGGCGGACTGTTAATCCGTATGTCACTGGTTCGAACCCAGTCAGAGGAGAAAATTAAAAATAATTAAAAATTTTTACGTATTACTCCATAACCTCCACATTTTTTACATGTTTGATAGTTAAATATATTTATAGATTTATTTAATCTCTGACGAGATAATTCTAATATATAAAAACGTGAAATTTTAGTAAAATATATTTTAGCACTATCTTTTTTAAATAATTTTTTAAAAAATTTTTCTAATATATTTTTATTTTTAAAATTATTCATATTTATAAAATCAATAATAATTAAACCATTTATATTTCTAAATATAATTTGTCTAAAAATTTCATAAGCAGCTTCAATATTAGTATTAAAAGAAGTTTCTTTAATATTTAAACCCTGTTTGGATTTAAAAGAATTTACATCAATAGATGTTAAAGATTCATGATTTTCAATAATAATAGAACCACCTGATGGTAATTTTATTTTTCTTTTGAAAATTGATTCTATTTGATTATCGATTTGATAATAACTAAAAATATTTTGTTTATTATTAAAAAGTTTAATATTTTTTTTACAAAATTTTTCTTTAAAAAATAAAGAATTTTTTTTAAGAAATTTTAATAATTTACTATTATCTAATATAATTTCTTTTATATCGTATTTTAAATAATTACGAAAATAATTATTAATTATGTTGTTTTCTTTATAAAGTAAAAATGGAGCTTTTACATTATTATAAGTATTTTTTATTAATTTCCAATTTTTATTTATAAAAGAAATATCATATTTTAAATCAATAGATGATTTACCTATACCTGATGTTCTCACTATAATTCCCATATTTTTAGGTAAATTAATATTAGTAATTTTAGATTTTATTTTTTTTCTATCTAAACCTTCTATCTTACGTGAAATACCTAATATTTTAGGATTATTAGGTATTAATATTAAATAATTTCCATATAAATTAATAAAAGTAGTTAATTTTGCACATTTATTTTCATTTTCTTCTTGATATATTTGTACTATTATTTCTTGACCTACATAAATATTATTTTTAATATTATTATTATTTAAATTATATTTTTTATCACAATATTCATTACAAATATGTTTATTTTGCAAAAAACCATGACGCTCATCACCATAATCTACAAATACTGCATTTAAACTAGGTTCTATTTTAGATATTATACCTTTGTATATATTAAATTTTTTTTGTTTTTTATTTGTTATATAAATATCTAATTCACAAAGATGTTGTCCGTCTATTACAGCAATAATTATTTCTTTTTTTTTAATTTTACTAATTAAAATTTTTATCATTATAAATTACTCATTATATAAATTTAATTTAAATTAATAATTAAATTTAAAAATATATTTTATTTATTAATTTCTTATTGGATATAAATAATAATTATTTTTTAAAAATTAAAATTATTTATTTTTAAAAATTTAAACATTATTTATATAATTAAATAATATAATTTAATTATATAAATAATGTTTAAATTTAATCACTTTTATAAAATTAACTATGATTATAAAAAAATTTAAATTAATTAATGTTTCTTATGAAAAATCTAATCAAAGAATAGATAATTTTTTAATTCATTATTTTAAAAAAATATCAAAAAATTTATTATATTTGTTTATTCGTAAAGGTTTAATTTTAGTTAATAATAAAAAAATAAACCAAAAATATAAAATAAATTATAATGATATAATAAAAATTCCAGAAATAATTTTAAAAAAAAAAAAAAAAATAAAAATTATAAATAACATAAAAATTGATTTATTAAAAAAATCGATAATTTATGAAGATAATTATCTTATTATTATTAATAAACCATCTGAAATATCAGTACATGGATGTTTAAATTCAAGAATAGGTATTATTGAATATTTTAGAATTTTACGTCCTAAATTAAGTTTTTTAGAATTAGTGCATAGATTAGATAAAGAAACATCAGGAGTATTAATTTTGGCAAAAAAAAAAACAATTTTATGTGATTTACATAATCAATTAAGAGATAAAAAAATCAAAAAAGAATATTTAGCTTTAGTTAAAGGTCGTTGGAATAAAAATATTAAATATGTATCTCAACCATTATTAAAAAAAAAAAAAAATAATAATAAACATATGGTAAAAATTAATAGTTCAGGAAAAAAATCTAAAACATTATTTAATGTAAAAGAAAGATTTAAAATAGCAACTTTACTAAAAGTTATTCCATTAACTGGAAGAACTCATCAAATTAGAGTTCATGCCTTATTTGCAGGACATCCTATAGCATTTGATAATAGATATGGTGATAAAAGTTTTGATAAAAAATTAAAACTGTGTGGACTTAAAAGTTTATTTTTACATGCAAGTTCAATTATTTTTAATCATCCTGTTAATCATAAAATCATAAATATAAAAGCTGAATTAAATTTAAAAATGAAAGAATGTATAATATATTTACGTGAATATAATAAATAAATATTTAAAAAAATTTATATTTTAAAAGGAAAAAATATAAAAAATGATAAATAAAAATTTATTAATTAATAATATTAATATAATATCAAAAAAATTATATCGTAGAAATTTTAATTTAAATAAAAAATTTATATTAAAAAAAGAAAATTTTAGAAAAAAATTACAAATTGAGACAGAGAGTATACAATATAAAATTAATTTTATATCTAAAAAAATTAGTATTATAAAATCAAAAAAAAAAAATATAACTGTTTTATGTAAAAAAGTAAATAAATTAAATAAAAAATTAATATATATGAAATTATTATTAAAATCCGTTCTAATTGAAATTAAAAATTATAATTTATCTATTCCTAATATACCTTGTGATAATGTTCCAAATGGTACTAATAAAAAAAATAATATAGAAATATATAAATGGGGTAAACCAAAAAAATTTGATTTTAAAATATTAGATCATGTTAATATAGGTAAAAATTTAAAATGTATTAGTTTTAAAAAAGCAGTAAAATTATCTGGATCTCGTTTTGTCGTTATGAATGGTAAAATAGCTCTTTTACATCGAGCTCTTTATCAATTTATGCTAGATGTACACATTACACAACATGGATATATAGAATATTATTTACCATATTTAGTGAAAAAAAAATCTTTATATGGATCTGGACAACTCCCTAAATTTGAAAATGAATTATTTCATACTTATATTATTAATGAAAAAAAAAATAAAAAAATGTATTATCTAATACCTACATCAGAAGTACCATTAAGTAATTTAATAAGAAATCAAATTATAGAAGAAAAAGCGTTACCAATCAAAATGACTTCTCATACACCATGTTTTAGATCAGAAATAGGAGCTTACGGTAAAGACAAATATGGTTTAATGAGAATGCATCAATTTGATAAAGTAGAAATATTTCAAATTGTTAAACCCAGTAATTCTGTAAAAGCTTTAGAAGAAATAACAAATCATGCAGAAAAAATTTTACAATTACTTAATTTACCATATCGTAAAATTTTACTTTGTACTGGTGATATGGGTTTCACCTCTTGTAAAACTTATGATTTAGAAGTTTGGATACCTTCTCAAAATATTTATCGTGAAATATCTTCATGCTCACAAATAAATGATTTTCAATCAAGAAGAATGAAAATTAGATATCGTAAAAAATCTAATAATAAAATTAAATTTGTTCATACTTTAAATGCATCTGCTTTAGCAGTAGGAAGAACATTAATTGCAGTTATAGAAAATTATCAATTACCTTGTGGACATATAAAAATACCTAATGTACTTAAAAAGTATATGAATGGTTTTAAAAAAATTTAATTTTATTTAAAATAAATAATTAAATTAAAAATGATATAATGATTTATTATTAAATTAATTAAATTAATTAAATTAATTAAAATAAAATATTTAATTAAATTTTTGAAAAACTAAAATAATAATATGTCTAAACTAGATAACATTAAATTAATAATATTGGGATCTGGTCCTGCTGGTTACACAGCATCAATTTATGCATCTAGAGCAAATCTTAATCCTGTTTTAATTACAGGAAGTAATCCAGGTGGACAATTAAATATAAATACTTTAATAGAAAATTGGCCAGGTGATGTAAATAAATTAACAGGATTTGAATTAATGCATAGGATGAATAATCATGCACTAAAATTCAATACAAACATTATTTTTGATAACATAATAAAGACTGATTTTAGTGTAAACCCTTTTTTAATTATTGGAGAAAAATCAGAATATACATGTGATTCTTTGATAATAGCAACAGGATCTTCAGCGAAATTTTTAGGTTTAAAATCAGAATTATTTTATAAAGGAAAAGGCTTATCTACTTGTTCAACATGTGATGGTTTTTTATACAAAAATAAAAAAGTTGCAATAGTAGGAGGGGGTAATTCTGCTGTAGAATCAGCACTTTATTTATCTAAAATATCTAAAGAAGTTAATTTAATACACAGAAGTAATATTTTTAGAGCTGAAAAAATTCTTATGGATAGATTAAATGATAAAATCAAAAACAAAAATATTATATTACATACAAATAAAATTGTTAAAAAAATTATTGGAAATAATATTTGTGTTACAGGTTTAAAATTAAAAAATCAAAATAACAATAAATATGAATTTTTAAACATTGAAGGAGTTTTTATTTCAATAGGTCATACACCTAATACTTCTGTTTTTAAATCACAACTTGAGCTTAGTAACGGATATATATCGGTCAACAAAAATAATAGAAATAGATTTACTGCTACATCAATAAAAGGAATATTTGCAGCAGGTGATGTAATTGATAAATTTTATAAACAAGCAATTACTGCTGCTGGTTATGGATGCATGGCGGCTTTAGATGCTGAACGTTATTTGAACGAAAAAAATGATTGACTCAAATGGTTATAAATAATTTAATTAAATTTAATTTTTTTTTAAAAAATATTTTAAAATAAAGGATTATATGTCTAAAAATCACAATTTCGAAATAAAAGGCACTGTTATTGAAACATTACCAAATACTATGTTTAAAGTAGAGTTAGATAATAAACATATTGTAATTGCTCATATTTCAGGTAAAATGAGAAAAAATTATATAAGAATATTAAATGGAGATAAAGTTATAGTTGAGGTTACACCATATGATATAAATAAAGGAAGAATAATATTTAGGAATAAATAAATCATTTATAAAACCAAATTATTTAAATAATAAAATTATTTTTTTAAAAAAATAATTTTATTATTTAAATAATTTGGTTTTATAAATGATTTATTATCATATTCTTTTCTAATATATTTATTTAACGCAATAGGTATCATATCTTTTGCTTTTGGAAAATTGTATTTTCCAGAAAATATATTGATTTTTTTATTTAATTTAAATGTTATATTTTTCCATCCTATTCCAGATATAGACCAAAAACCTTTTAAATTTAAAAAAATATTTTCTATTTTTTTTATTTTTAAAAAAAATTCTTGATTATTTAATTTCCATATATTTTTTTTACGTTGATATTCAGCCCAATAAAATTCTCCTATGTTGGATTTTATCAATGTTAGTACTTTACATGATCCTGTTTTTCTCCATGCTCCCTCAGCCAAAGTGTTTAAATTAGAAACACCAATTATAGGTATGTTTTGTGATATTGATAATCCATATGCAATTCCTATCCCAATTCTTATTCCATTAAAACTCCCCGGTCCTTTGCTAACAGCAATTATATTTATTTTTTTTAAATTCATGTCAAATTTATATAATAATCTATCTATCATTTTAAGAATATATTTCATATGTGCATAAGGTGAAATTATAAAATAATCTAAAATAATATTTTTGTAATTCATAATTGCAACTGAACAAGCCTCTGTGGAAGTATTTATAGATAAAATATTAATTGACATATAAAACCTTTTAATCATTTTATTTATATATTAAATTAATATATAATATTTATTAATCATAATTTTATAAAAAACCGGGTAAACTAACCCCGGTTTATAATATCTTATAAACCAAGAAAACCTAACCAATATCCAAATATACTTAAAACAAAAAACATTATTATAATAAACAATGAATTTATTCTTTTTTTTAATAACCACATACATAATAATGTAATAAGTAAAGGGATTAATCCAGGAATTATTTGATCTAAAATAATTTGTATTGTTATTTTTTTTTCATTTGTTATATTATTAGATAAGACAAATGGAATATTAACATGAGTCCATTTATTAACTAAAACACCCATAATAAATAAACCTAAAATAGAAGCACCTTCTGTTATTTTTTTAAAAAATTGATTTCCTATATTATTTATTATTTTTATACCATGTTTATATCCATAAAGAATACCATAATATCTAAAACACAATCTCACCAAATTAAATGTTATAAAAAACAATAAAGGCCCCATTAAATTTCCATTTATTGATAAACCAGCTCCAATAGCTGACAATAAAGGTCTTATTGTACCCCAAAAAATTGGATCTCCTATACCGGCTAATGGACCCATTAAACCAATTTTAATGCTATTTATAGATGAATCTTTAATTAAATATCCGTTAGCTCTTTGTTCTTCCATAGCTATGGTAACACCTAATATAGGAGCTGATACATAAGGATGGGTATTAAAAAATTCTAAATGACGTTTCATTGCTAATATTAAATCATTTTTATTTTTAGAATATAAACGTTTAATAATTGGCACTATTGAAAAACAAAAACCTAGAGATTGCATTCTTTCAAAATTCCATGAACCTTGAAAAAAATTAGATCTAATAAAAACCTTTAAAATATCAATTGATGTTATTTTTTTTTTGTATTTATTTAATTTATTCATTATATTTATATCCTTATTAATCTAATTCATTGTCTAAATCAATAGATTTTTTTTTAGATATATTTTTTTTTTTAAAATTATTAAAATATTTTGGATTTAATTGAATATAAATTATTGACATTATTATACCTATCATACCAAATGATACTAAATTAAATTTAGAAAATGATGCTATTACAAAACCAAGATAAAAAAACGGCATTAAATATCCAGATTTCATCATATTAATAACCATAGCATATCCAACAATAACTATTATACCCCCTGAAACATTTAATCCATTTGTAATTACTTCAGGAATTGATTCAAGTATTTTTTTTACTAAATTTGTTTTTAAAGAAATTCCAATAATTACAGACGGAATTGCTATCCTCATTGCTTGAAGTATTAGAGCAGATAAATGTATTAATGTTATTAATTTTATATTTCCATTACTCGCTGCTTTATCAGCAGCATGTTGAAAAGCAATATTTATAGTACGGATTATTATTGTTAATAATTGTCCTGTAGCTGCTAGTGGAATAGCTAAAGCAATACCTGAACCTATTGTCTGATTTCCAGATATAACTAATATAGTAGAAATAATAGAAGCTAATGATGAATCCGGGGACATTGATGCACCTACATTCATCCATCCTAAAGTCATCATTTCCAAAGTTCCTCCTATTATAGTACCTGTTTTTATATCACCTAATATCAAACCAATTAAACTGCATGATATTATAGGTCTATGAAATTGAAATTCATCTAAAATAGATTCTATTCCTGAAATACAAGAAAATAAAAAAATAAATAAAATTTTAATTGTACTAATATTCATAAAATATTCCTTTAAATTTTAATAAATTGATAAGTTTTTAATTAAATCTATTAAATTTAATGAATTATCTTTATATACTTTTCTTACTTCTAATTCAATTCCTAATTTATTTAGTTTTTTAAAAGCAATAATATCTTTTTTATCAACAGAAATAGCATTATTAATTTGAATTTTATTTTTATTATAAGACATTCCACCAATGTTAATGGATTTAATTTGTATTCCTTTTTCTATTACACTTAAAACATCAGATGGATTATTAAATAATAACATAACTCTATCATTAGAATATTTAGGATTATGGAATACTCTAACAGCTTTTTCTATATTAACAACATGTGATGTTATTCCTGGAGGAGATACTTGGATAAGTAATTTTTTTCTATTTTCATCAGAATCAACTTCATCACTAACTACAATAATTCTATTTATTTTAATTTCTTTAGTCCATGAAGTTACTACTTGACCATGAATTAATCTATCATCAATTCTAACTAAAACAATATTCATAAAATTTTTATTTTTATTTATTTTATTTTTAAAAATTAAAGAATTTTCTTTTTTATTTTTTTTTTTTAAATCTTTTAAAGTTTTTATTCCTTTTTTACCTGTTTTAATAGATATTAATATTAATTCTTTTAAAGAAGTAATTTTATCTCTCGACATAAATACTTCTATTAACATTGGTATATTAACTCCAGAGACAACTTCGTAATTTTTATTACTAATTGTAATACGACTTGCTGCATTAAAAGGACTGCCCCCCCATATATCAACAAAAAAAATAATCCCATTATTAATCGATAATTTTTTTATACATAAATTATATTTTTTAAATAAATTTTCAGAACTTTCACCAGAAATAAAATCAACACATTTGACATTTTTTTGCTTTCCTAATATCATTTCCACTGTATTCAACATATATTTTGCAGATAAACCATGAGTGCTAATTATTATAGCAATACTCATTTATTTTTCCTTTTAAATTTTTTAATTAAAATTAAATAATTTAATTATAAATATTTTAATTTAAATAATTTTTAATGTATGTAAATTTAATAATAATATTTTTGATATATTTGTATACAAAATATATATAAATATATATAATATTTAGATATATTAATAATATTAATTATTAAAAATTAATTTTAAATACTACACAAGAGATAATTTTGAAAAAATTATCAAGACGTCGTGCTAGAGTATATATAGTACAAGCACTTTATTCTTGGCAATTGTCAAAAAATAATATCTATTATATAGAAAAACAATTTATATCTAAATTAAATTTTATGCACGAAGATTTAAAATATTTTAAAGAAATATATTTAGGTGTTGTTAAAAATGTTAAATTTTTAGATAAAATAATAAAATCTCATATATTAATAAATATTAAATCAATAGGTCAAGTAGAAATTGCAATATTAAGAACTGCTTTATTTGAATTATTTAAAAGAAAAGATATTCCATATAAAGTATCAATTAATGAAGCAATAGAAATAGTTAAAATATATGGATCAGAACAAAGTTATAAATTAATTAATGTAATTTTAGATAAAGCATCATCTCAAATTCGTTTATTTAAAAAATAATTAATTCATATTTTTATTAGATAAAACTTGTAAACTAATTATTTTAGATAATTCATCTAATAAAGGATGTTCAGGGTGAATAATAAAAGATTCATATCTAATTTGAGCTTCTGCTAAATAAGCATTAATTTGTTTTCCATCCTCACTTTCCATAATAACATGATACCATGGATAAAATCTTAATTCTTCTTCATATGAAATATCATCAGATTTAGGTTTTTCCAAAGAATACTCAGGGTCTACATCTATAATAACACCTAAATACCCAAGCATTCTGTGCCTAATTTGTTGACCTATTCCAAATTTACTATATATCATATTTTTTCCTTATAACATTATATTAAAAATAATCGTTTTTTAAATAAAACCAATGTATGATTTTTTATCATATGCTATTATTTATATATATCATATATTTTAAATTTAGATTTTTTACGTTTATAAATATAATAAAAATATGTTTTCATTTAATTTAAACAATTAAAGTATTTATATATTATATTTATAATATTAATATATTTTTAAAATTTTTAAATTTTTTTTTTATGTTTGTTAATTAACACTTATTTATAATATAATTATTTGTATCTCTATATGTTTAAATAACTAAATCAAATAAATCATCACTGAAATTAAAATATTTTATTAAAAATTAAAATTTTTAAATACTTTAGTATATATAATTATATTAAATATATTTAATTTTTAAATTTGTTTAGTAATATTAAAAATATATAATTTATTGACACTGACTAATAACTATAATTATTTTATAATCATTATAACATATTTATATCTTTTAAAAAATGAAATATATTTAATTTATTCATATATTATTAAAATTTAATTATATTAAAAATATAAATTAATAATTATAAACATATCAAAATATTTTATACTATTATTAATTTTTTTAAAAATAAACTTTTTTTAACTAATATTATACTAATTTTAATTAAATTAAAAATTTTTTATAAATAACAAAATATTTTGATATATAATTTTTTGATTTACTAAAAATATTGAATATAAATATGTTTTCAATATTTTTTTTAATATATTTTGTAAATAAATTAAAAGAATTACTATAAATCATTTTAATACATATTTATTTAATATATTTAAAATATAAATTTTTAATAAATTAATAATTTATAATAGTTATAAATTATTAATGTATATATTTTTTTTAAACAAAAATTAATTTTTGTTTTCAAATTTTTTTATAAATTTTTAAAATATTAAATTTCATTTTAATTATAAATATAAAATAATATAAATTATTTTAAAATAACTTTAATTTAATTTAAATTATTTAATTTATAATAAATAAATTTTATTTTATTTGTAAAATTTAAAAAATTAAATAAATTCATATAAATATTTTATAATATTTATTTTTTTAATTTAAATTTTATACAATTAATTGCTTCTTTTATTGTAGTAATTTGTTCAAATTCTTCATCTTTAATTTCTAAATTAAAATTTTCTTCTAAAGATATTATTAATTCTATAATATCAAGAGAATCAGCACCTAAATCTTTAATAAATGATGTATTATATGAAATACTTTTTGTGCTTACTCTAAATTGTTTAGAAATAATTTTTTTTATTTTGTCTTCTATTTTATGCATTATTAAATTCCAATTTATATGTTTTAATATTTAAAAAATTAAATAAATTTTATTTTAAATCAAACAAATTCCACCATTAACATTTATTACTTCACCAGTAATATAAGATGATTCTTCTGAAGCTAGAAAAATTACTAAACTTGATACTTCTTCAGGTAACCCAAACCTATTCATAGGTATTCTAGATAAAAAATATTTACGTTTATTTAATGTTAATGATTTTGTCATATCAGTAATTATAAATCCTGGAGATACAACATTTACTGTTATACCCATAGATGCAACTTCATAGGATAATGATTTACTTAATCCAACTAAACCGGCTTTAGAAGCAGAATAATTTGATTGTCCAATATTTCCAATAAACCCAATAAAAGATCCTATATTTATTATTCTACCATATTTTTTTCTCATCATAATTTTTATTATGTATTTAGATATTAAAAATACTGAATTTAAATTAATATCTATAACAGATTTCCAATCATTTTCTTTCATATTTATTAATAATTTATCAAAAATAATACCGATGTTGTTAATTAATACATCTATATATCTAAATTTTATATTTATTTTTTTAAAAAAATTTTTAATTGATTTTTTTTTAGATACATCTAATTTAATGCCTATTCCTTTTTTACCTAAAAATGTATTTATGAAATTTACTCCTGAAGAACTTTTAGATGTACCAATTATAAATGCATCTAATAGTAAAAATTTTTTAACTATTGAAAGACCAATTCCTTTTCTTGCACCAGTTATTAATATAATTTTATTTTTAAAATTCATTAAATATCCTTATATAATTTTTTTATAAGCTTTTTTAATTGAATTAATATTATCAATAGAAATACATTCTATATTTTTAACTATATTTTTATTAATTTTAGTAAGTATATTACTTGGTCCACATTCTAATATTATTTTTACCCCGATTTTTGCAATATATTTAATAATTTTAATCCAATTTAATGGTTTATATAATTGATACAATAATGATTTTTTAATTAAATTTATATTTTTTTCACAAGTAATACTTGTATTGTTAACAAATGGAATTTTTGGATTAATTAAATTTAATTTATCTAAAATTTTTGATAATTCTAATGATATAGGTTTCATTAAATAAGAATGAAAAGGAAAACCAATAGGTAATAAAAAAGATTTAGCTCCAAATTCATAACATATTAAAATAGCTCTTTTTACGGCATTTTTATTTCCTGAAATTATTGTTTGATATTTAGTATTAAAAATTGCAGGAAATACTATTTCTCTTTTTGATGCTTTTTTACATGCATAATAAATATATTTTTTATTTATACCTATAATAGCAGCCATTAATCCTTTTTTATATGGAAATAAATTTTTTATTATTTTTTCTCTATTTTTTAATAATTTTAATGTATGTTTAAATTTCAAAATACCAGAACATGTTAAACATGAATATTCTCCTAAACTATGACCCGCTATTACATTTGGGTTTATCCCTACAATGTCCTTTCATAATCGCCATATTGATATAGATGATACTAATAATACTATTTGTGATTTATATGTAAAATAAAATTTTTTTTTGTCATTATTTATTATTTTATATAAATCATATCCTAAGAAGCATGAAGCTTCATCAAATGTATCTTTAATGATTTTGTATTTATTTATAAATTTGATGATGTTTTTTTTTTATTATATCCTTGACCAGGAAAAACTATTGAAAATTTTTTCATTTTTATTTCCTATTTTTAGTATAATTTATTGTTAAAATAATTAAATTAAATATAATTATTTTAATTTGTTTTTTTTAATATCTTTTTTGTTTTTAATAATTTTTTTACCTTTATAAAAACCATTTTTGGATACATGATAACGTAAATGAGTTTCTCCAGAAATTTTATCAATTGTTAAAGAAAAATTATTTTTTATTGAATCATGTGATCTCCTCATTCCTCGTTTAGATCTAGTACATTTGCTTTTTTGAACAGCCATTTTTTTCCTTTATATTGAAAAACCAAATTTTTTAAAAATTTAGTTTATAATTTAATTAATTTAAAATACAAAATGGAGTTTTTATGTTACAAAAAATATAAATTATATTTAAAATATCATTCCATGCTTTGTATTTATAATCTGTTTTAATTAAAAATTCTATTTTACGAATTAAAGTTAATATTTTAAATAAATCAAACATTGACATATTAAATATTAATTTTTTATAAATATTTTTTAGTTTATTACAATAAATGTTGTTAATTTTAAAAATCATTTTTAATTTAGTGTTATTTATTTTTTTTTTCATATTTATTAATTTAATAATACTATTTTGAATAATTCTAATTATTAAAATTGGTTCAATTAATTCATATTTGAATTTGTTTAAAATTTTATTTAAATTATTAATATTTCCATACATAATTAAATATATTAATTTATATGAATTAACTTCACAAATATTATCTAATGAATATAATAAAAATTTTAAGTTTATCAATTTTTTATTAAAAATTATTTCAAGACTGTTTAATGATTTATTAATTAATAATAAATTTCCATCATAATAATTATATAAATAATCTAAAGCATTATAATTTATTAATATTTGTTTTTTTTTAATAATTAATTTTAATAACTTAAATTTATTATTTTTATTTATATCAGAACAATTAATTATTATTATATTTTTACAAATTAATTTTAACCATAAGGAATTTAAAATTAATTTGTTTAAAACATTAATTTCAAAAATTATTAATATATTTTCTTTTATATTTAAAATTAAATCTTTTATTTTTTTGTCTATTGTATAATTGTATATGTTTTTATTAAATTTTATTAAAATTATTTTATTTTCATAAAATAAATTTTTTTCATTTATTGAAAAAAAAATATTTTTCCAATCTGTTTTAAAATTTATTAAAAAAGATAATATTTTTTTAAATTTTTTTTTTTGATAATTTAATAATATTTTTTTTACTTTCTTCTAATAAAAATTTATTTTCACCATATATTAAGTAAAATTTATTAAAATATTTTTTTGAATTTTTAATTAAATCATATGTAAATATTGTAATCATAAATATATTTATTCTTAAATATTTTGTATTATGTTATTTTAATAAATTTTACTTAATATATAAGTAAACATTCAATATAATAAATATAAATATTTAATTTAATTTGTAACTAAATTAATTAATTTATCTGGAATATAAATTTTTTTAATTATTTTTTTTTTTTTTATTAAATTTTTAATTCTATAATTGTTAAAAACAAGATTGTTAATAATATCTATTTTTGAACCTCTAGGGATTTTAAGTTTACTACGTACTTTGCCATTAATTTGAATAATTAATAAAATATTTTTATCTATAATCGAATTTTTATCTATTATCGGCCATAAAGCATTATCAATATCACCTTTACCACCAATATACTTCCATAATGCAAAACATATATGAGGTGTAAATGGATAAAGCATAATAATAACATTTTTAAGTATTTCTTGTAATAGCATTCTATCTTTATAATCATTTTTAAAAAATTTAATTTTTTTATTTATAATTTGCATTATATATGATATAATTATGTTAAATGATTTTTTTCTACTAAAATGATCTGTAATTTTATAAATAATTTTATTAATTTCATTTTTTATTTTTTTTTGTTTATTATTTAAATTAGATAAATCAATAATTTTTATTATTCCATTTTTAACATGATTATATGTAATATACCAAAGTTTTTTTAAAAATTTATTTATTCCTTCTAATTTAAAATTTTTCCATTCTAATGATATATCAACTGGTGCAGAAAACATTATAAATAATCTTAAAGTATCAGCACCATATTTTTTTATAATATCATTGGGATTAATACCATTATTTTTAGATTTAGACATTTTACTTAACCCATCATAGATTAAACATCTACCTTTTTTATCTAAGTATTTTTCAATTTTTCCTTTTTTATTTATTTTTGTTTGTACATTTAATGGGGATATCCATTTTTTATTACCATTGGGAGTTAAATAATAAAAAGAATCTGATAATACCATTCCTTGACATAATAAATTCTTAACAGGTTCGTCAGTTTTTATAAATCCAAAATCTTTTAATAATTTATGATAAAATCTAAAATAAAGAAGATGCATATTTGCATGCTCTATACCTCCAATATATTGATCTATAGGTAACCAATAATTAGCAGATTTAGTATGTACCATATTTTTATTATATTTATTACAAGTATATCTAACATAATACCAAGAAGATTCCATAAATGTATCAAAAGTATCAGATTCACGAACAGCTGGACTTCCTTTGTAATAACATTTTTTATATTCAAAATTATTATGAATTTTATTTAATTTTTTGTTTTTATAATTTTTTTGTGAAAGTAATACTGGCAATTGATTTTTAGGTACAGTGACTGTTTTTCCATTTTTAAGTTTAATAATTGGTATTGGCACACCCCAATATCTTTGTCTAGAAATACACCAATCTTGCAATTTATATTTTGTTTTAAATTTACCTAGTTTATATAAAATTAATAAATTTGATATTGAATTTAAATTATTAATAAATTTACTACTTATTATTATTTTTTTTTTAATATTAAAATAAACTTTATTAAAACCTATAGTAGAACCATATTCGTAATCTACTAATTTAAAATTAGTAGATATTATAGGTATTTTTTTACCATTAAATGGATTAATAACATTTAAACCTGTTTTAATAAATTTTTTTTTAAAATAAAATTTTTTTTCATTTGTAATATAATTTAAATAATAATATTTAATAAAAGAAAAAAAAAAAATATTATAAGATGCTACAAATTTAGAAATAAAATTATTAAATGATATAAATATGTATTTAATTTCCATAAATCTATTTGAATGATGAGTATATATTTTAATTTTATTTTTTGAATTATGTATTATTAATTTTATTTCCATTAATTTTGATTTACCAATCCATTTTTTTTGCATATTTTTTACATTTTCAGGCCATTCATTTAATTTTTTAATATCTTTTAATAATCTATCTGCATATTTTGTGATTTTTATAAACCACTGTGACATCTCTTTTCGTTCTACCAAATAATCACATCTCCAACAGCGATTATTAATCACTTGTTCATTCGCTAACACTGTTTTATCTTTAGGACACCAATTTATTTCTATTTTTTTTTTATAAATTAATTTCTTTTTATATAAATTAATAAAAAATAATTGCTCCCATTTATAATAATCTGGACTAGAAGTATTAATTTCACGATCCCAGTCATATGCTAAACCTAATGATTTAAGTTGTTTTTTCATTAATAAAATATTTGAATATGTCCAATCATATGGTGAAATATTATTTTTTATAGCAGCATTTTCTGCTGGTAATCCAAATGCATCCCAACCTATAGGTTGTAAAACATTTTTACCAATCATTCTGTTATATCTAGATATAACATCACCAATAGTATAATTACGAACATGTCCCATATGCAAACTACCAGAAGGATAAGGAATCATAGAAACACAATAATATTTTTTTTTATTAAAGTTTACATAAGATTTAAATGTTTTATTTTTAATCCAATATTTTTGTATTTTTGTTTCTATATTTTTAGGTATATATATTTCTTTCATATAAAAAAAAAAATTCCTTATTAAGAATAAATTTTACATATATTTTTTTATTTTTTTTTAAAATTATATTAATTATCATATTAATAATATTAAATATATGTTATTTACTAAATTTAAAATTTTTATTATTTTTAACTTCTAATACACCATTATAAATAGCTTTATTTTTTAAATTTTCTTCTATTCTGATTAATTGATTATATTTAGCAACTCTTTCAGATCTACTCATTGAACCAGTTTTTATTTGTCCAGATGATGTACCTACAGATAAATCAGCAATTATAGTATCTTCAGTTTCTCCAGATCGATGTGAAATTATAGTAGCATACCCATGTTTTTTAGCTATTTTAATTGTATTTAAAGTTTCAGTTAATGATCCAATTTGATTTGCTTTTATAATAATAGCATTGACAATTTTATTTTTTATACCTTTTTTTAAAATATTAATATTTGTTGAAAACAAATCATCACCTACAAGTTGAATTTTTTTACCTAATTTTTTTGTTTGGTAAGAAAAACCTATCCAATCTTTTTCATGTAAACCATCTTCTATGGAAACAATAGGATATTTTTTGGTTAAATTTTCCAAATAATTAGTAAATTCTTTATAGTTAAAATTTTTATTTTCATTTTTTAATTTATACAAATTATTATTTATATCAAATAATTCTGATGCTGCGCAATCTATAGCTATTGTTACTTCTTTTCCTGTTTTATATCCTGAAATTTCTATAGCTTCTTTTATTAATAAAATAGCTTCTTCATTAGAAGATAAATTTGGAGAAAAACCACCTTCATCACCAACACCTGTATACATGTTTCTTTTTTTTAAAATATAATATAAATTATGAAATATTTCTGAACCTATACGTATAGCCTCTTTAATACTTTTAGCTTTAATTGGTTGAATCATAAACTCTTGTATATCTATATTGTTATCTGAATGAACACCACCATTAATTATATTCATCATAGGTAATGGTATAGTAAATTTATTAGGAGTTTCATTCAAATCAGCTATATGAGAATATAAAGGTATATTTTTTGAAAGTGCCGCAGCTTTTGCTAAAGCAAATGAAACTGCTAAAATAGCATTTGCTCCTAAATTCATTTTATTATCAGTTCCATCTAAATCTATCATAATTTTATCTAAATCTGATTGATAAATTGCATTTTTACCAATTAATGATGGATATATATATTTGTTAATAGAATTAACTGCTTTTTTAACTCCTTTTCCTAAAAAACGAGTATTATCACAATCTCTAAGTTCTAATGCCTCTAAAGATCCTTTTGAAGCTCCAGATGGTACAGAAGATATACCAATAAATCCCCCTTTTAAATGAACTTCTGCTTCTACAGTAGGATTTCCACGAGAGTCAATTATTTCACGTCCAATTATTTTTACAATTTTTGCCATAATTATTCCTTTTTTTTTTAAAAATTTGTAATATTTATAATATAATTATATATTAATTTATAAAAATTAATATATAATTATATTATAAATATTACAAATTTTTAAAAAAATTATTATATTTTAAAAATATGAATAATAAAATTATTATAACTAACGCTGCTGCAAAACAAATTAATTTTTTATCCAAACAAGATTCTTCTATGATTGGATTACGTATTTTATTAAAAAATTCTGGATGCGCTGGATTTAAATATTTATTAAAAAAAGTTAAAGTTATTAAAAATCATTATAAAATATATGAACACCAAGGGGCTAAAATATTTGTTTCATCTAAAATTTTATTTTTTATAAGTGGAACAGAAATAGATTATGTTAAAAAAAAATTAAAAGAAGAATTTAGATTTAATAATCCAAAAGCAAAGTATTATTGTGGTTGTGGTAAAAGTTTTGGAGTTTAATATAATAAATATTAATAATATTTTATTAAATTTTTACAATTAAAGGATTAAATTTATTGAAAAAAAAAAAATATTATAAAGAAGGTTTTTTTACTTTTATTAAAACAAAAAAATTTCCTTATGGAATAAATAATAAAATAATATATGAAATATCTAAAATAAAAAATGAACCAAAATGGATGCTCTATTTTAGACTTAAATCGTATAAATTTTGGAAAAAAATGAAAGAACCTCATTGGATCAAAGGATATTATAAAAAAATAAATTATAATAAAATTAATTATTATGTTAGACCAATAATTGATAATAATAAAAAAAAAATTAATGAAAATAATACAAAGTCAAGTAATAATAAAAATTATGAAAATTTCTTAACAAATGAAATAAAATATACCTTTGATAAACTTGGTGTGCCGATTATAAATAAAAATAATAAATTTGCAGTAGATGCTATTTTTGATTCTGTTTCAGTATATACTACATATAGTAATAAATTAGAAGATTTGGGAATTATTTTTTGTTCTTTTAGTCATGCAATTAAAAAATATCCATTTTTAGTTAAAAAATATTTAGGAATAGTTGTTCCATATTATGATAATTTTTTTTCCGCTCTTAATTCTGCTGTTTATTCAGATGGAACTTTTGTATATATACCTAAAAATACAAAATGTCCTATAGAACTGTCTACATATTTCAGAATAAATTCTGACAAAACTGGACAATTTGAAAGAACTATAATAATAGCAGATGAAGGTAGTTATGTTAGTTATATTGAAGGATGCACAGCTCCTGATAGAAATAAGAATCAATTACATGCAGCTGTTGTTGAAGTAATTTTATTTAATAACTCAGAAGTAAAATATTCAACTGTACAAAATTGGTTTTCAGGAAATAAACCTAATATTGGAATTTTAAATTTTGTTACCAAAAGAGCTATATGTAAAGGTAAAAATTCAAAAATGTCTTGGATTCAATCTGAAACCGGTTCATCTATAACTTGGAAATATCCTAGTGTAATTTTATATGGGGATAATTCATGTGGAAATTTTTATTCTGTATCTATTACTAATTGTTATCAACAAGCTGATACTGGTACAAAAATGATTCATATAGGTAAAAATACAAAATCTACTATAATCTCAAAAGGAATTGCTTCTGGAAAAAGTTCAAATACTTATCGTAGTTTAGTTAAAATTATGCCAAAAGCTACAAATTCTAAAAATTTTACACAATGTGATTCTATGATTATAGGTAAAAAATGTGGTGTATATACATTTCCTTCTATTAAATCAAGTAATAATAGTTCTATTGTAGAACATGAAGCAACTACTTCGAGTATAGAAGATGATCAATTATTATATTGTAATCAGAGAGGAATAAATATTGATAATGCTATTTCAATAATAGCAAACGGGTTTTGTAAAGAAATTTTTTCAGAACTTCCATTGGAATTTGTGATAGAAGCAAAAAAAATATTATCTATTAATTTAAAAAAAAGTGTTGGTTAATAAAAACACTTAATTAGTAACTTAATTATAATTTACTTAAGGTTAAAAATGTTATTAATTAAAAACTTAACAGTAAATATAGAAAAAAAAAAAATAATTAAAAAATTAAATTTAAAAATCAAATCAGGAGAAATTCATGCAATAATGGGTCCGAATGGTTCTGGAAAAAGTACATTAGCATTAACATTAGCTGGAAATAAAAAACATCATGTTTTTAATGGATCTATTTTTTTTAAAAATAAAAATTTGTTATTATTAAAATCTGAATATCGTGCATGTGAAGGTTTATTTATATCTTTTCAACACCCAGTTTTTATAAATGGGGTGAGTAATAAATATTTTTTAAAATTATCTATAAATTCTATTCGTAGATATAAAAAAAAAAATCCAATATGTATATTTAAATTTAATTCTTTATTAAAAAAAAAAATAAAATTAATGAATATTTCTTTAGATATGATGGATAGATCAGTTAATCAAGGATTTTCTGGTGGAGAAAAAAAGAAGAATGAAATACTACAAATGATTATGTTAGAACCAGACTTATGTATTTTTGATGAAATTGATTCAGGTTTGGATATTGATTCTTTAAAAAATGTATCAAATATAATAAATTCTTTTAAAAATAATAGACGTTCATTAATAATTATTACTCATTATCAGAGAATTTTTAAATATATAAAACCAGATTATGTTCATATATTATATAATGGAAAAATAATAAGATACAGTAATTACTCTTTAGCAAAATATATTGAGGATAATGGATATGGTTTTATTAAAAAATAATATAAAATTAAATTTTATTAATAAAATTAATAAAATATTTATTAAAAATATAAAAAACTATTCTAATTATTCATTAGAGCATTTTAAAAATGCAAAAAAAATAGGCATTCATAATATAAAAGAATATAAATTCAAAGATAATAATTTAGATTTTATTTTAAAAAATAATTTTCATTTAGTTAGATCTTTTGAAGAATTAAATTTATTAAATGTTAAAAATATTCTTAATATAGATTCATATATGTTAGTATTTATCAATGGTTTTTTATCTTATAACTTAAGTAACATTAATACAAAAATATGGAAAGTTAAAATAGAAAAAGGTTTTAATAGAAAAAAATTACCTTTACATCTTAAATCAGATTTTTTTTTACATTTAATTGAAAGTTTATCAGAAGAAACTGTAAAAATAACTTTACCAAAAAATAAAAATTCACTTAAACCATTATATTTATTACATATTAATTATGGAAATGTAAATTCAAATATTGTTAATATGATTAATTATAGACATCATATAGATATTAAATCTTATTCTAAATGTCATTTAATAGAACACTTTTTAAGTGAAGGGGAAAAAAAATATTTTTGTGGATCACGTACTTCTATTATAGTTAATAAAATGTCATACGTAAATTATTTAAAAATATTTAATGAAAATAAAAATACATATCATATATGTAATGATGATATCATTATTAATAAAAATACAAAAGTAACTAGTAATATTTTTGTATTAAAATCTGGATTTAATAGAAATAACATAAATGTTAAAATACAAGGAAAAAAATCTAACATTGCAATTAAAAGTTTATCATTTATTTTAAATAACAATATTAATGAAATAATAACTCATGTTGAAAATAAAAAAAAATTTTGTTATATTGATCAATTGCATAAATTAATAGTAAAAAATAACAGTATAGGTATATTTAATGGTGTTATAAAAATTTATAAAAATGCAATAAAATCCAAAAGTAAAATGATAAATAATAATTTAATATTAGATTCTTTATCAAAAATATTTACACAACCTAATTTAGAAATCAATACTGATGATGTGAAATGTAATCACGGCGCCACTATTTGTAAAATTGATTTAAATCAAATATTTTATTTACAAACAAGAGGGGTTTCATTTAAAGATGCTAAAAAAACTTTAATTTTAGCATTTACTAATGATTTAATAGAAATTAATTTTAATAAAAAATTATTTAATCTTTTATTATTTGAAATTAATAATATATTAATGGGTATACTATAATGAATTACCCTATAGAAAAAATTAGATATAATTTTCCTATGCTTTCAAAAATAATAAATAATAAAAAAATTTCATATCTTGATAATGCATCAACATCTCAGAAGCCTAATTTAGTTATAAATTGTATAAATAATTATTTTAAATATTTTTATTCTTCTATAAATCGTAGTATTTATAAATTATCTAATTATTCAACTTATAAAGTAGAATTTATTAGAAAACAAATTTCAAATTTTATAAATTCTATATCTTCTGATGAAATTATTTTTGTAAAAGGATCTACAGAAGGAATAAATCTTGTCGCCAATAGTTGGGTAAAGAATAATTTAGAAAATGGTGATAATATTTTAATTACTGAAATGGAACATCATTCTAATATTGTACCATGGCAAATAATTTCCAAAGAAAAAAAAATAAAGATTAATTATATTCCTTTATTACCTGATGGAACTCTTAATGTATCAAAAATATATTCTTTAATTAATGAAAAAACAAAATTTTTTTCATTAACACAAATATCTAATGTATTAGGAACCAGAAATAATATATCAAAAATAATTAAAAAAGTAAGATCTATAAAAAAAATTTTAATTTTAGTTGATGGTTCACAAAACATTATGCATCATAAAGTTAATGTACAGAATTTAGACTGTGATTTTTATGTATTTTCAGGTCATAAAATGTATGGACCTTCTGGTATAGGTATTTTATATGTAAAAAAATCTATTTTAAAAAAAATGAAACCATGGGAAGGAGGTGGTGCAATGATTAAAAATGTTAGTTTAAATAAAGGTAGTATGTTTTCTGAAATTCCATTTAAATTTGAAGCAGGCTCTATTAATATTATAGGAATAATTGGTTTAAGTGCAGCAATTGATTATATTGAAAGTATAGGAATTAATAAAATTCAAAAACATGAAAATAATATAATGAAATATACAATGGAATTATTAAAAATTATTCCAGGAATAATTATTTATGGACCTAATGTTCGTACTGGTACAATATCATTTAATTTAGGAAATCATAATTCATATGATGTAGGAATATTTCTTGATCAATATGGTATATCTATAAGAACTGGAAATCAATGTGCTATACCTATAATGTCTTATTTTAAAGTTCATAGCATGTGTCGTTTATCACTTGCGATGTATACAGATAAAAAAGATATAGATCAACTTATATGTGGTTTATATAGAATAAATAATATTTTATAATAAAATATAGGATATTAAAAATGATCAATTTTCCTGATTTAAATAAATTTGTTTTAAATTTTTTTTTATGTAAAACATGGGAAGAAAAATATTTATATATAATGGAATTAGGGGAATATGGATTATATATTCACAAAAACATTAGAAAAGATACTAATTTAATAAAAAATTGCCAAAGTAAAATATGGATATTGCTATTAATAAATCATGAAGGTAAATTTCTATTTTATGGGGATAGTAATACATCTATAACAAAAGGTTTAATATCAATAATTAATATATATTATAAAAATATGAATATATTAGAAATCATTAATTATGATATTAATTTTTTTTTTGATAAATTATGTATTAAAAATCATTTATCACAAAATAGATCTTATAGTTTAGATATTATAGTGAAAAATATAATATACAAATCTGCTTTATATATTAAAAAAATATTAATTTAAATTATTTTAAAATAAATGGCGCATATATGCGCCATTTAAATAAATAAATTTATTTATTATTTATATTATATTTTTTATTTATAATATTACTATATTTTATAATATTATTTTTAATTTTTTTAATTTCTAATTTAACTCCATTAATATCATTTTCTATATGATATATTTTATTATTTATATTTTGAATATCATTAAATAATTTATCTATTTTATCATTACTTGAACAACCAACTAAAAGAAAAGATAAAACAAATATTATACCTATTAATATTTTTTTATTCATTTATTATTACCTATATTTTAATTTAAAAATAAAATTTAATATAAATTAATTTATTAATTAAATAAAAAATAATTTTATATTATATGTACTGATATATTGTTTGTTATTTTTTTTTCAATAATATTTTTAGAAATTACAATAATTTTATCTTTTTTAAAAGCTAAGTGTTTTTCTAATGCTATAAATTTACCAAGATGATATAAATCATTTATGTTTTTAGTTTTTTGTATTAATTGACAATTTAATCCTTTAATTATTAATAATTGTTTTGCTGTTATTATATTATTTGTTAAAGCTAATATTTTAGATTTAGGAAAATATTTACGTATTAATTTTGCTGATTTTCCACTTTTAGTTTCTACTATTATTAAAGAAACTTTTAGTATTCTCGCAATTTTTACAGCACCAAAGCATATAGATTCAGTTGTACTTTTTTTATTATGTTTAATATCAATAAAATTATTTTTGAAAATTTCATCTGTTTTTTTACAAATATTAGACATAATACAAACAGATTGTAATGGATATTTACCATTAGCACTTTCACCAGATAACATTACAGCATCTGTTCCATCAATAATAGCATTTGCTACATCACCAGCTTCAGCTCTAGTAGGTCTAGGATTTTTAATCATTGAATTTAACATATGAGTTGCTGTAATTACTGTTTTACCTATTAAATTACATTTTTTTATAATCATTTTTTGAGCAAAAATTACATCTTCAATGGGAATTTCAACTCCAAGATCACCTCTAGCAATCATAATACCATCTGATAATTTTAATATTTCATCAAAATTTTTTAATCCTTCTTTATTTTCAATTTTAGAAAAAATTTTTATATTTTCACCACCATACTTGTTTAAATATTTACGTATTTCTTTAATATCATTTTTATTTCTTATAAAAGATGCAGCTATAAAATCAACTCCTTGTTCACAACCAAATATTAAATCTTTTTTATCTTTTTTAGATAATATAGATATTTTAATAACAACTTCTGGAATATTTATTCCTTTATTTTCTCCTAAAAATCCACTATTATTGACTTTACAAATTACTTCGTCATTTATTATTTTTAACACCTTCATTTCTAATAATCCATCATCTATTAGAATTTTATTACCATAAACTAAATTTTTAAAAAAATATTTGCAGTTAACTGCAATTTTATTTTTATTTCCTAAAAAATATTTATCTGTAGTAAAAGAAAAAATTTGACCTGAATTAAGAAAAACTTCTTTATTTTTTTTAAATTTCATAGTACGTATTTCAGGACCTGAGGTATCTAACATTATAGCTATTTTTTTATGTTTTTTTTCTAAAACTTGTCTTAAATTTAAAATTCTATTTTTATGTTCTGTATGATTTCCATGAGATAAATTAAGACGTATTACATTTATTCCTGAATCAATAAGATTAGAAATTAATTTTTTAGATTCTGTTTTTGGACCAATTGTACAAACAATTTTAGTTTTTTTCATAAATTTAATTAATAAATATTTTATTATATAACATTATTTTATTATTTTTAAAAAGTTAAAAAAATAAAAAATAATTTTATATAAATTTATTTAAAAAATATAATTTAAATTTTATTAAATATAAAATAATTACATTATTAAATTTAATATACGTTCTATTGTATTTTAATCATTTATCCTTATTACCTAATAATACTCTAAATTATATGAGATAATAACGTATTTTAAAAATATTAATTTTATATTTATATATATTTATTTAAAATAATATTTATATAGTTAATATTATAATATATTTAAAATATTTTATATATATTAATTTTAATTAAATTATATATAGAATATAAATAATATTTAATTATAATTTAATATTAAAATTTAATAAAAATATTGTATTAAAAATAAAATATTTATAATTTTAAAAAAATTAAAAAATTTTTTAAAAATTGGAGGAGTAGCTAAGTGGTTTAAAGCACCAGTTTTGAAAACTGGCAAAGATTATAAAAAAAATCTTTCGTGGGTTCAAATCCCACCTCCTCCTAAATTATTTATTAAGAACAAAATAAAATATTATTATAAATAAAGAGTAAATATTGTCAAAATTTTTAATTTTTCGTCAATTGAATTTACAAAATTATAAAAAAATTGTATTAAAAATGAAATATTTTAGTAAAAATAGAAATAAATATAGTAATGATGAAATATGGTTATCTAATCATTTTAAAGTTTTTACACAAGGTAAAATTATTAAAAATAATAATTTTATTCAAAGTAGTAATATACCTGTAAATAAAAGTGATAGGGGGGGGGAAATTACATTTCATGGACCAGGTCAACAATTAGTATATTTTTTATTAGATCTTAAAATTAATAAATTAAGAATTTTTGAATTAATTATTTTATTAGAAAAAATAATTATTTCAACTTTATATAAATTCAATATTTTTTCTCATTCTATTAAAAATTCTCCTGGTATTTATATAAGATTTTACAAAATATGTTCTATTGGTTTAAATATTATTAAGGGATGTTCTCTGTATGGATTATCTTTAAATATAAAGATGGATATGTCGCCTTTTTTATATATAAATCCATGTGGATATAAAAATTTAAGAATGACTCAAATAAGTGATCTTTACCCTAAAATTAAAATTTTAAATATATTTAAAATAATAATATTAGAATGTATAAAATTTTTAAAAATTAAAAAATATAAAATTATTTTTTAAAAAATTTATTTTTAAATATTACTATTAATAATTTTATATTTAAATTATGGAATTGAAATTAATATGAATAAAAAAATATATTTAAGTAAAAAAAATAATATAAAATCATCAAATAATATACCTATAAAAATAATAAATAAAGAAAATAAAATCAAAAAAATAAAAAAACCTTACTGGATAAAAAATAAAATACCATTTAAAAATAAACTAATAAAAAAAATTAAAAAAATTATTATTAAAAATAAATTAAATTCTGTATGCGAAGAAGCATTATGTCCAAATCTACCAGAATGTTTTAATTCTGGAACAGCATCGTTTATGATTTTAGGAAATGTTTGTACTCGTAATTGCCCTTTTTGTAATATTAATCATGGCAGACCAATATCTAAAAATTATAAAGAACCTTTTAATCTTTCCAAAGCTATCAATGAAATGAAATTAAAGTATGTTGTAATTACTTCTGTTAATCGTGATGATCTTCATGATGGAGGATCAAAACATTTCGCAAAATGTATTAAAATTATTAGAAAAAAAAGTCATAATATTAAGATTGAAATATTAGTCCCAGACTTCAAAAATTGTATAAATGTAGCTTTAAATATAATTAATTTACATACCCCGGATGTATTTAATCATAATATTGAAAATGTACCAAGATTGTATAAAAAAATTAGACCTGGTGCTAACTATTTCAAATCTCTTCGGTTACTTGAAAAATTTAAATTTTTTAATCCTAAAGTACAAACCAAATCAGGTATTATGATTGGTTTAGGTGAAAAAAAAAAAGAAATTTTAAATGTATTGAAAGATCTAATTAATTGTGGTGTAAATATGATAACAATTGGTCAATATTTACAACCTTCTTCTTATCATTTACCTGTTAAAAGATATGTTAGTCTAGAAGAATTTAAATATATTAAAAATGAAGCACTAACAATGGGTTTTAAAAATGTTTATTGTGGACCATTTGTACGTTCATCATATCATGCAGATTTACAATCAAAAAATTTATTAAATTAATTTAAACATATAGTTTATTTAATATTTTTTCATTTTTTAAAAATATTTAAATATTAATTTAAGTTTAATTAAAAATATTAAAAAAATTAATTTTTAAATATTAATATTAATTATTTTAAATTTTTCTAAAAAATTTAATTTACATAAATAAAATTTATTTATTATTTTATCTGATAATTTATAAAAATTTTTTATTATCTTTTTTTTTTCAAAAATAAAATTTTTATCAAAAAAAATACTATTTAAAATTCTTAAAAATATATTTTCAACCCATATTTTATATGAAATATTTGTAATTAATTTATTTAAAATACAAGATGTAAATTTATTAACTTTACTAATTTTATATGATACAAAAATAGAATATTTAAAAGAATAACCTGTGGTATTATTTAACAAACCAGCTCTCAATCCACTACAAGGAATTTTTATATTTTTAATAAAAAAATTAAAATTATTATATATATAAATAGGAATTATCCCTTTTTCTTCTTTTCTAATATTTTTGATATTAAAGTTATTTTTTTTTAAAAATTTTAATATATTACTGTTATTAATTTTAGTATTTAAATTTAAATTATTTAAGTAAATTGTATCTTCAATAAAAATTGAATATGGAGAAATTGGTAAAATATATAAAAATCTATATCCATTTTTTTGATTAATTTTAGAATCTATAATAATTGGATTTTTAATATTATGATTTATATTAAGTTGAATTTCTTGACCAAAAAAATATTGAAAATAATATTTTATATTATTATTTTTTTTATAACCACGGCCGTCAATTATTATTTCTGCATTTAATATTAAATTATTATTTAATTTTAAAGTATGATCACTTAAAATACTAACAACATACTTAAATAATATTTTTTTTTTAAAAAATTTATTTATAAATTTATAAAATTTATATGAAGTAATAGTTAAATATTCTTTTTTTATTAATCTTCTATATTTATTAAAATTTACAATATATGTAGGCCAAAAATAATCAATAATTGGCAATAACCAATTATTTTTAATTAATAAATTATTGGTAAGGTGAAAAGACCATTTTTTGTTGTTTTTTATATTTTTTTTTTCAATTAATAAAATATTTAACTCGGGAAAATATTGTTTTAAACGAATAGCAATAAGTCCATTAGATAATCCCACACCGATAATAATTATACTGAAATATAATTTCATATATATTATATTTAAAGTTTAATAATAAATATATTATTTTTAAATTTATAATATTGTTATTATATTTATAAAATTAATTATTTATTAATATTAAGTATTTTATATTATAAATATAATAACAATATTATAAATTAAAAAGTATTTAAAAAAATTAATCTTTTTAATAAAATATATATAATAATTAAATTATATATTTAAATTTTTTAAATATTAAATTAAATTAACATATCTTCTATATTTTTAGTTTTAAAAGGATTATTTTTTAATGAAATCATCAGTACTTCTTCTATTTTATTAACAATTTTAATATTTAAAATTTTTAAAATATTAATAGGTATATCTTCTAAATCCTTTTTATTTGCATAAGGTATTAAAACTTTTTTAATTCCACCTCTATGAGCAGCTAAAAGTTTTTCTTTTAACCCACCTATAGGTAATATTTGCCCTCTTAAAGTAATTTCACCTGTCATAGCAATATACGATTTTACTGGATTTTTTGAAATACAAGAAAAAATAGAACTACATATAGCAATACCAGCACTTGGCCCATCTTTTGGAATTGCACCTTCTGGTACATGAATATGTAAATCTTGTGTTTCATATAAATAATTATTTATTCCTATTTTAAATGTTAATGATTTTACTAATGTAAGAGCTGCTTGAATTGATTCTTTCATTACATTACCAAGAGAACCTGTATAAATTAATTTTCCATTACCAGGAACTGATACTGTTTCTATAGTTAATAGTTCACCACCAGTATCTGTCCAAGCCAATCCTGTTACTTGACCTATTATATTTTTTTTTTCTGCATACCCGTAATTAAATTTTTTAATACCTAAAAATTTTTTTAAATTATTTTTATTTATATAAATATGTTTAATATTTTTATTTATTACTAATTTTTTTACTGTTTTTCTACATATTTTAGATATTTCTCTTTCTAAATTTCTCACGCCTGATTCTCTAGTATAATATCTCACTATATTTAGTATAGCTGATTTTTTTATTTCCAATTCATTGTTTTTAACAGCGTTTCTTTTTTTTTGTTTTGGAATTAAATAATTAATAGCTATATTAATTTTTTCATCTTCAGTATAACCTGAAATTTTTATTATTTCTAATCTATCAAGTAAGGGTGGTGATATATTCATAGAATTAGAAGTAGCTAAAAACATAACATCAGAAAGATCATAATCTACTTCTATATAATTATCATTAAATGTAATATTTTGTTCTGGATCTAAAACTTCAAGCAAAGCAGATGATGGATCCCCTCTTGTATCAAATGACATTTTATCAATTTCATCTAATAAAAATAAAGGATTTTTAACTCCTATTTTAGACATTTTTTGCATTATTTTTCCTGGCATTGATCCTATATAAGTACGACGATGACCACGAATTTCAGCTTCATCACGAACACCACCTAAAGATATTCTTATATATTTACGTCCAGTGGCTTTAGCTATAGATTTTCCAAGTGAAGTTTTACCTACACCAGGAGGCCCTACTAAACAAATAATTGGACCCTTGGTTTTATTTTTTCTACTTTGAACTGATAAATATTCTAAAATTCTTTCTTTTATATTATCTAATCCATAATGATCTTTTTCTAAAATATTTTTAGCTTTTATAATATCCTTTTTAATATTACTTTTAATACACCAAGGAATAGATAATATACATTCAATATAACTTCTTACTACAGTGGATTCTGCTGACATTGATGACATTAATTTTAATTTATTAAATTCTGATGTAACTTTTGCTTTAGCTTCTTTAGACATTTTAGTATTTGCTATTTTTTTTTTTAATATTTCGTTTTCATTTTTTATTTCATCTATATCACCTATTTCTTTTTGGATAGCTTTTATTTGTTCGTTTAAATAATAATCTCTTTGACTTTTTTCCATTTGATTTCTAACTCTATTTCTAATTTTTTTTTCTATTTTTAATAAATCAATTTCTAATTCAAGCATTTTCATCAGATATTCTATTTGTTCTTTAATATTATTTATTTCTAAAATTAATTGTTTATCAGATATTTTTAAAGGAATATGAGAAGCAATAGTATCAACTAATCTAGAAACATCATTAATAGAACTTAAAGAATCAATTACTTCTTTTGGTATTTTTTTATTTAACTTAATATATATTTTAAATTGATTTAATAAAGTTCTCATTAAAATTTCTTTTATTTTAAAATCTAATTTCTTAATTTTAACATCATGTATTTCAGATACAAAATACTCACCATTATCACATAAATGTTTTATTTTAACTTTTTTTAAACCTTCAATTAATACTTTTATAGTTCCATCTGGAAGTTTAATTATTTGAAGTATAAATGATAATGTACCTACATTATAAATATCTGTTATATCAGGATTGTCTTGTATAGATTCTTTTTGAGTTACTATTATAACTTTTTTATTTAATTTAATTGCTTTTTCAAGACATTTAATTGATTTTTTTCTACCTATAAATAAAGGAATTATCATATATGGATAAACTACTACATCTCGAAGTGTTAATACAGGAATTAATATAAGATTATTAATGTCTAAATTTGAATTCATATATTTATCTCTTTAATTTAATTAAGTTAAAATTCAAAAAAATAATTATAAATATAAATTTTATAAATTTAAAATTTTTTATTAATTTAATAAATATAATATATATTAATATATATTATTTATTATTATTTATAAATAATAATAGGTTTTGATTTCCCTAAAATAATAATTTCTTCTATTAATACTTTTTTAATATTTTTTTTAGAAGGAATTTCATACATGGTTTTTAATAAAATATGTTCTAAAATAGATCTTAATCCTCTAGCACCAGTTTTTCTTTTAATGGTTTTTTTTGCAATATATATTAAAATTTCATATTGAAATTCTAAATCTATGTTTTCTATTTTAAATAAATTTTTATATTGTTTGATTATTGAATTTTTAGGTTTATATAAAATATTTAATAATTCTTTTTCATTTAATTTATTTAATTGTATTATTATTGGTAAACGTCCAACTAATTCTGGTATAAAACCATATTTTATTATATCTTGTGTATCAATATTATTGGTTTTAATTAAATTTTTATTATTTTCAAAATTATTTTTTATTATTGAATTGAATCCAATTCCTTTTTTAATTTTATTTTTATTTTCTATAAATCTATCTATTCCAGAGAATGAACCTCCGCAAATAAATAATATTTTAGAAGTATCAATATTTAAACATTCTTGCAAAGGATGTTTTCTTCCACTTTTTATAGGAACTGAAGATATAGTTCCTTCTATTATTTTTAATAATGCTTGCTGTACACCTTCACCAGAAACATCTCTTGTAATAGATGGGTTAAAAGATTTACTAGAAATTTTATCAATTTCATCAATATATATTATTCCTTTTTCTGCTTTTTTAATATCATAAGAACATTTTTGTAATAATTTATTTAAAATACTTTCTACATCATCTCCTACATAACCTGTTTCAGTAAGAGTTGTTGCATCTGATATAGCAAGAGGAATATTTAAAAAATCAGCAAGTTTTTTGATTAAAAGAGTTTTACCACTACCAGTCGGACCAATTATTAAAATATTACTTTTTTCAATTTTATCATTATTTATAATATAATCTTTATTGACACACTTGTAATGATTATAAATAGCAACAGAAAGTATTTTTTTAGCTTTTTTTTGACCTACAACATGTTTTTTTAAATAATTATATATTTGATAAGGTTTTTTAATTGTAATATTTTTCACTTTAATATTATTTTTAATTATATTATTTTCAATCATTTTATTACATAAATATACACAATTATTACATATACAAGATGATTTTCCTGAAATTATTTCACATACTTCTTTTTGATTTTTATTACAGAAAGAACAATAAAGTAATTTTTTATTTTTGTTCTTATCTATCATTATTTGACCTCTTTAATAATAATTTTTACCGTTATAATTAAAAATTATTTTTTTTTAAATTCTTTTTTTTAAAATATAATCAACTAAACCATATTTAATTGCTTCATTTGCAGATAAAAAACAATCTCTTTCAGTATCTTTGCATATGGTTTCAATATTTTGCCCTGTATGTTTAGACATTAATTTATTAATTTTTTTTTTTATTTTTAAAATTTCATTAGCATGAATTTCTATATCAGTAGCTTGACCTTTAAATCCTCCTAAAGGTTGATGAATCATAATTCTCGAATTTGGTAGACAAAATCTTTTTCCTTTTGAACCACTAGCTAGTAATAATGCTCCCATAGAAGAAGCTTGACCCATACATAAAGTACTAATATCTGGTTTTACAAATTGTATTGTATCATATATTGACATACCTGATGTAATTATTCCACCTGGAGAATTAATATATAAATTTATATCTTTTGAAGGATCTTCGGATTCTAAAAATATTATTTGAGCTACTATTAAATTTGCCATGTAATCTTCTATATATCCTGTTATAAATATTATTCTATCTTTTAATAATTTAGAAAAAATATCATATAAACGCTCACCTCTATATGTATTTTCTACAACAATTGGTAAAAAATACTTTTCATGTAAAAAATTAAAACAATTATTATATAATGACATAATATATCCTTTAACATTGATTTAAAAAAATAAATATAAAATTTAGTTAAATTAATTTAAATTATAATTAATATTATAATATATATATTTTTTTAAAATTATTTTTTTTTTTAATTTTTCCAATTTAATAAACAATGTTTTTTTTTACCTTTTTTTAAAATAGTAAATTTATTATAAAGTTTATCATTTTCATTTAATAAATATTTAGGATTATTTTGTTTGTTACCATTTATTGATATTGCATTTGATATTATTAATATTTTAGCTTGAGTACGAGATTTAGCTAAATTAGCATTTTTTAAAATTTGTGGTAAATCGTAATTTTTTTTTATTTTTATAGTTTTCATACCATCTTTATATAATTGTCTAAAATCGTTTTTTGTCAAATTTAAAACTTTATTTTTAAATAAACTATATGTTATTCTTTTTGCTGAATTTAAACCTATTTTTCCATGAATAAGTTGAGTAATTTCTTCTGCTAATATTTTTTTTTTATAGTTAGAAGAGTTTTTTACAAACTTATATTTTTTTTTTATATTTTTAATTTTAATATTATTAACTAAATTAAAAATTTTTAAAAATTGACATAAATTAATATCAGAAATATTAATCCAATATTGATAAAATTTATAAGGACTTGTTTTATTTTTATCCAACCAAATTGTCCCTTCTGATGTTTTACCAAATTTTATTCCATTAGAATTAGTTATAATAGGCACAGTTAATCCATATACTTTTTTTTTATATAATTTATTAGTTAAAAATATCCCAGAAGTAATATTTCCCCATTGATCAGCTCCACCAATTTGTAATTTTATATTATATTTTTTATAAAGATAAGAAAAATCATAACTTTGTAATAAATTATAAGAAAATTCAGTAAAAGAAATACCGTTTTTTTTAAAATTTAATCTATTTTTAATAATTTCTTTTGTAATCATTTTATTTATTGTAAAATATTTTCCTATTTTATTTAAAAAATCAATAATATTAATTTTCTTAAACCACGATTTATTATTTAATATAACAGCGCTATTTTCTCCACAATTAAAATTTAAAAACATAGATATTTGAACCTTAATTTTTTTAATATATGTATTAATTTTTTCAACATTTTTAAAATTACGTTCTGTACTTTTAAAGCTTGGATCACCAATTAATACAGTAGAACCACCAATTAATATTATTGGACGATGTCCTGATAATTGAAAATGTTTTAAACATAATAAAACAACTAAATGACCAACATGTAGACTATCAGCTGTAGGATCAAAACCACAATATAAATTTATATTTTTTTTTAGTAAAATATTTGATAAATCATCTTTATTTGTAATTTGATAAATCATATTTCTATCATATAATTCTTTTATTAAATTATTTTTTTTCATTTTTTATATTCCATTTTAATTTATAAAATATATTTATAATTTAATATAACTAAATAAATTAAATATTGATTTAATATAAATTACTTGATATTATTTATATATTTAAAATTAAGTTTTTAATATTTTATTTATATTTTAATTCAAAATAAAAGAACCTTAAATACCAAAATTAATTTTTAGAATTTATGTTAAAAATTAATTAGTAATTTAAAAATTAATGTTTATAAATTTTTAACATTTAGAGTATAAATACATGAAAATAATAAAATTTATATATACAATATTCATGTTTGTATTTTTTATGTGTTTAAGTGGTTGTAAAGAAATAGTTATAATGTTTCCAAAAGGACAAATTGGGATAGAGCAACGTAATTTAATTATAATATCTTTAATTTTGATGTTATTATTAATAATACCTATAATAGCAATCACTTTTATATTTATATTAAAATATAAATCATCAAATTTAAATTCTAAATACAATCCTGATTGGTGTTATTCTAAAAAAATAGAATTTTTTATATGGAGTATACCTATTGTTATAGTCTCTATTTTAAGTTATATAACATGGAATTCAACGCATGAATTAGATCAAAAAAAAAAAATAATATCAAAAAATAAAACAATAAATATTCAAGTTATATCTTTGGATTGGAAATGGTTATTTATTTATCCTAAAAATAATATTGCTACTATAAACGAAATTGTTTTTCCTGTTAATATTCCAATAAAATTTGAAATTACATCAGATTCAGTTATGAATTCATTTTTTATTCCTCAATTAGGAAGTCAAATTTATGCTATGTCAGGTATGAATTCTATACTTAATCTGATATCAAATAAATCTGGAAATTATAAAGGAATCTCATCTAATTTTAGTGGAAAAGGTTTTTATGGAATGAAATTTAAAGTTATTGTTACACCTAATAAATATGATTTTTTAAAATGGATTAAAAAAGTAAAGTCATCTTTTAATATTATTAAAGATATTAAAGATTATGAAAAAATATCTTATCCAAGTGAAAAAAACAAAATACAATATTTTTCTTTTGTTATACCTAAATTATATCAATATGTAATTAAAAAACCTTATCAAAAAAATAAATTTATTTAAATTATTTTAAACAAATATTTTATTTAATTGAGGATAAATAATGATTTTAGGAAAGTTGAATTTTACTTCAATTCCATACAATGAACCAATTGTAATGTTTACAATAATTATAACATTATTTGTAATAATAGGATTATTTATTGTTATTACTTATTTTGCAAAATGGAAATATATTTGGTCTGAATGGATAACTTCACTAGATCATAAAAAAATAGGAATAATGTATATTATTACATCATTTATAATGTTATTAAGAGGTTTTATAGATGCTTTAATGATGCGTTTTCAACAATCTATTGTTTCATCTGGAAGTAATGGTTTTTTAACACCTAAGCATTATAATCAAATAATCACTGCTCATGGTGTTATTATGATTATTTTTATGGCCACACCTTTAATTATAGGATTAATGAATATTATAATTCCATTGCAAATAGGATCCAGGGATGTCGCATTTCCTGTTTTAAATTCTATAAGTTTTTGGTTATTTTTTTCAGGTGTTATTCTTATAAATTTATCTCTTGGTATTGGTGAATTTGCACAAACAGGCTGGTCTGCTTATCCCCCTTTATCAGGTATAGAATATAGTCCAGGTGTAGGTGTAGATTATTTAATATGGAGCGTGCAAATAGCTGGTATTGGTACAATTCTTACTGGTATAAATTTTTTTACTACTATTATTAAAATGAGAGCTCCTGGAATGAAAATGATGAAAATGCCAGTATTTGTATGGACTTCTTTATGTACTAATATATTAATCATTGCTGCGTTTCCAATTTTAACAATAACACTTTTATTATTAACATTAGATAGATATATAAATACACATTTTTTTACTAATGAAATGGGTGGTAATATTATGATGTATATAAATCTTTTTTGGGCTTGGGGACATCCAGAGGTTTATATTTTAATATTACCTGTATTTGGTATTTTTTCAGAAATAGTATCAACTTTTACTAAAAAGCGTCTTTTTGGTTATAAGTCATTAATATGGGCTACTATTGCAATAACTTTATTATCTTTTAGTGTATGGCTCCACCATTTTTTTACTATGGGTTCTGGAGCTGATGTGAATGCATTTTTTGGTATTATGACTATGATAATTGCTATACCAACTGGAGTTAAAATTTTTAATTGGTTATTTACAATTTATAGAGGTAAAATAAATTTTCATCCGTCAATGTTATGGACTATAGGTTTTATAATTACTTTTTCTATAGGCGGTATGGCTGGAGTATTACTTTCAATACCTGGAATTGATTTTGTATTACATAATAGTATGTTTTTAGTAGCTCATTTTCATAATGTAATTATAGGAGGTGTTGTTTTTGGATGTTTTGCAGGAATTAATTATTGGTTTCCTAAAGTTTTTGGTTTTATTTTAAACGAAAGATGGGGAAAAATTTCTTTTTATTTTTGGATTTTGGGATTTTACATTTCATTTATTCCTCTTTATATATTAGGATTAATGGGAATGACTAGAAGATTAAGTAAAGATATAGATATAAGTTTTCATAACTTATTAAAAATATCAGCTATAGGTAGTATTATTATTGCTATAGGTATTATATGTCAAATTATACAAGTAATTTTAAGTATTATTAATAGAAAAAAAAATATAGATTTTACAGGAGACCCATGGGATGGAAGAACTTTAGAATGGTCTACTTCTTCACCACCTCCTTTTTATAATTTTGCTATTATACCTGAAGTAAATAATAAAATAGATATTTTTTGGTATTTTAAAAATAAAAAAAATATAAATAATAAAGTGAATTTAAATTATAAAAAAATTCATATGCCTAAAAATAAAAATATAGGTTTTATAATATTTATAATAAGTACTTTTTTATGTTTTTCATTAGTTTGGCATATTTGGTGGATTTCAATAATATCTATTATATTATTAATAATTTCTTTCGTATTTCATACTTTAAATGAAGATTTATATATAAATATAACATTGGATACGATTAAAAAAATAGAAAATCAAAATATTAAAAAAAAATTAAATAATAAAATGTTAAAATAAAAAAAACAAATTTAGAGAATAAAATGTTAAATATAAAAAAAAAAAATAATGAAAATAATGTTAAAATTTTTGGTTTTTGGATTTATTTAATGAGTGATATTATATTATTTTCTACTTTATTAGCAACTTATTTTGTTTTAAAAAATCATTCATCTAATTTTATTGAAGTAAAAAAAATTTTTAATTTATTTTTTATTTTTATTGAAAGTATTATATTACTCACAAGTAGTTTTACATATGCAATTTCTTTTTTTTATATTAAAAATTTTAATAAATTAAAATCAATTTTATATTTAATTATAACTATTTTATTAAGTTTTATATTTGTATTTATTGAAATTTATGAATTTTCAAATTTAATTCACAAAGGTTATTGTTATAATAAAAGCGCATTTTTATCTGCTTATTTTACTTTAATTGGAATGCATGGTATACATGTACTAGTTGGTATTTTATGGATAATTATAATGATTCTTCATTTATATATAAATGGTTTTAGTAAATTAAATTTAATTAGATTTAAATGTTTAAGTTTATTTTGGCATTTATTAGATATAATTTGGATTATAATTTTTACATTTGTTTATTTAATTGGAGTTATATAATTGAATAAAAAAAAAAAAAAAATTAAAAAAAATAATTTAAATAAAAAAGAATATTTTTTAGGTTTTTTATTTTCTTTGTTTTTTACAATATTATCATTTATTATTGTAAATACTAATTTACATAGTATTAAAACTATTATTTATATTTTAATTTTATTTTTCATTAATATTATGATACATTTTATATTTTTTTTAAAAATAAATAAAAATACAACAAGTATTTGGTATATTGTATCATTTTTATTTACATTGTTAATTTCAATTATTTTAATATGTGGTTCTTGTTTAATATTTAACAGTATTGGTAATCATTTTATTAATTAATATAAATTATATTAATATATAAATGTATAATTTATTTTTTATTATTTTTAATATTTATAAATATTTTTATTTTTAAAATGTGTATTTATTTTAAATTAATAAATACACATTAAAATATTTATTTTAAATAAAAAATATAAGTTTATTATTTTTTATTTTTTTTATTAAAATAATCAATAAATAATTTACCAATTAAATGATCAATTTCATGTTGTATACATATTGATAATAAATTACAAGCATATAATTCAAAATATTTACCTTGATAATTTTTTGCTCTTAATTTTATTTTTTTATATCTTTTAATAACACCACTTACATTAGGAATTGATAAACATTTTTCATGTGAATTTATAATACCTTTTGTTTTGATAATTTCTGGATTAATTAAAATTAATTTAGTTTTATTTGTTTTAATAATATCAATAACAATTATACGTTTATTAATATTTACTTGAGTTGCTGCTAATCCTATACCGTTAAAATGGTACATTGTTTTAAGCATATTATCTATTATATTTCTAATATTATCGTTAACTATATTAACGACATTAGCAATTTTACGTAATCTTATATCAGGGTAATGTAATATTTTTAATATTGTCATATATTATATTATAATATTTTTTAAAAGTTATTTTAATTAAATTTAAAATAGTATATAATAAAATATGATTATTTTAATAAATTTTTAAAAATTATTATATTTTAAAAATTAAGTTTACATTTTAATTAAAATAATATAATATATTTAATTATTATATTTAATATTATCATTAACAGGGGCTATAGCTCAGAAGGAAGAGCACCTGCTTTGCACGCAGGATGTCAGCGGTTCGATTCCGCTTAGCTCCAATATAATTTAATTAATTATATTGTAAAATTAATTAAGGTGCGGTAGTTCAGTTGGTTAGAATATCGGCTTGTCACGCCGGAGGTCACGGGTTCAAATCCCGTCCGCACCGTAATATATTAATTATTATTTTTAAAAATAATTATTATATTTATATGCTTTTAAAGTATTTTGCATCAAAGATGCTACTGTCATAGGTCCAATACCACCAGGTACTGGTGTTATATACGATGCATTTTGTAAAGAACTTTCATAGTCAACATCCCCTACTAATCTTCCATCAAATAATTTATTAATTCCTACATCTATAACTATTGATCCTTTTTTAATATATGATCCATGTAAGAATTTTGCTTTACCTAAAGCTACTATAAGTAAATCAGATCGTTTTATTAAAAATTTTAAATTCATATTGTAAATATTTGCTATAGTTACATTACAACCTGATAATAATAACTTTAAACTAATTGGCTTGCCTACAATATTTGATTCACCTAATACTAAAGCATTCAAACCAAAAATTCTAATATTATAAAAATGTAATAATGAGAATATAGCTTTTTGTGTACATGGTATAAAAAATGGGCATTTAAAAAATAATTTACCTATATTAAAAGGATTAATACAATCTACATCTTTATGTGGTGTAATATGCTCACATATAATTTTATTATTTATTTTAAAAGGTAAAGGCATTTGAATTAAAATTGCATCAATAAAACGAGAAAAGTTTAGTTGATTTAATAAATTTAATATATTTATATCTAAAATATCATATGGAAAATAATATACTATCATTATAAATCCTATTTCATTACAATATTTTTTATTACTTTTAATGTATGATATTGATGAATATTTATTTCCTACTAAAATAATTGCCAGTACAGGAGCACGATTACCATTTTTAATTAAATTATTTACATCAAATATTAATTTATTTTTTATATTTTCAGATAGTTTTTTGCCATCCATTATGTAAGTTAACATGTAATAAATTCCCGTATAATTTTATTATTTTTAATAAATTTTTAAAATAAAATATTTACTTTAATTAAAAACTAATATAAAATTTAAAAATATAAATGATTTAAAAATTTTTTAAATAAAATTATAAGCACTCTTAGCTCAAATGGATAGAGCAACAGCCTTCTAAGCTGTAGGTTACTGGTTCAACTCCAGTAGAGTGCATTTAATTAAAAAATAATTTAATAAATATATTTTAATTCATTATATAAATTTTTTTAATTTAATAAAATATATTGACTGTAATTATTAAATAATGTGTAATTATTAAAATACGCCCAGATAGCTCAGTTGGTAGAGCAAAGGATTGAAGATCCTTGTGTCCTTGGTTCAATTCCAAGTCTGGGCAAAATTAATATATTAAATGCGGAAATAGCTCAGAGGTAGAGCACAACCTTGCCAAGGTTGAGGTCGCGAGTTCAAATCTCGTTTTCCGCTATTAAATTTTTAAATTTTTTATATTTTTTTTAAAAATTATCATCATTTAGATTATTTATTATTTAATTAATAATATTAATATATAAAATAAGAAATTAGATGTTAAAAATATTTAACACAAAGACAAAAACAAAAGATATATTTATACCAAAAAATAATAAAATAATTAATATTTATGTATGTGGAGTTACAGTATATGATTTTTGTCATATAGGACATGGAAGAACGTTTTTAATTTTTGATATTATTATAAGATATTTAATATATAAAGGATATAAAGTCAATTATATTAGAAATATAACAGATATAGAAGATAAAATAATTTTAAAATCTATAAAATATAAAAAATATTTTAAAAATATTTCAAATAATATGATTAATAAAATGCAAATAGATTTTGATAAATTAAAAATTATTAGACCAAATTATGAACCAAAAGTTACAGATTACATAAATTTAATAATTAAATTTATATTACAGCTTTTAAATAAAAAACATGCTTATATAGCAAAAAATGGTGATATTATTTTTAATATAAAAACATATAAAGATTATGGTAAATTATCTAAACAAAAATTATCTAAATTAAATTTAGGATATAAAATTAAAAATAATGTTTTTAAAAAAAAACATTTAGATTTTGTTTTATGGAAAATATGTAATAAAAAAGAACCAGGTTGGATTTCCCCATGGGGTTACGGAAGACCGGGTTGGCATATTGAATGTTCAACAATTAAATTATTTTTAGGTAATAATTTTGATATTAATGGTGGGGGTACAGATTTAATATTTCCACATCATGAAAATGAGATTGCACAATCAAATTGTATATACCATAAAAATAAATTTGGAACATGGATGCATACTGGTATTTTAACTGTAAATAATAAAAAAATGTCAAAATCAAAAAACAATTTTTATTATATTAAAGATATTACTAAAAAATATAATTATGAAATAATAAGATTTTTTTTACTTTCTAGTCATTACAGAAATAAATTAAATTATAAAGAAAAAAATATTAAACAATTTAGTAAAGCTTTAAAAAATTTATATTTTTCATTAAAAGATACTAATACAAGTTTAAATACTAATGGATGTGAAAATTTTATATTAGAATTTAATAAAGCAATGGATGATGATTTTAATATCCCTGCTGCATACTCAGTATTATTTAAAATATCAAATCAAATAAATAAATTAAAAAATAAAAATTCTAAAAATGTAAATAAATTAGCTTCAACATTAAAAATGCTTGGTAATATATTAGGTTTATTGGAACAAGAACCTTATATTTTTTTGAAAAATAAAAATAACAATAAATATAATGAATATTATATATTAAAATTAATTAAAAAAAGAAATTTAGCACGTAAAGATAAAAAATGGTATATTTCCGATAAGATTAGAAAAAAACTTTATAATATTGGTGTAATTTTAGAAGATGATAAAAAAAAAACAAATTTTTATTATATTTAATTATTAATATTATATTAATTTAATATTAACGTTTTAATGATTTATTTTTTATAAATTTTTTAATTTATATATAAAATATATAATATATTAAATACTATTATAAACTTAATATGTATACAAATTTGTATGGAAAATTATTATGTTTTAAAAATAAAATTAATAAATTACAAATATAAAAATTTTCTAAAAAAAAATAAAAATATTTAAAAAAAATTTATTAAATAAATCAATTAAATAATTTATTAATTTTTATGAAAATTAACAACTAAGTAATTTTATATATAATTTTATATATAAAACTATTTATTATCTGTTTTTTGATTTTTTTTAAAATTTTTTAATTTTTAAATTCATAAATATAATTATGTAATATTAAAAATATAAATAATTGTTATATATTGATAATATTTAATACTTATTTTAAAATATATTTATATGGCCCCTTAGCTCAGTTGGTCAGAGCGGACGACTCATAATCGTTAGGTCACTGGTTCGAACCCGGTAGGGGCCATTAATAAATTAATTATTTTAAATAAATAATTTATTCCATGTAATTTCTAATTTTATTTTATAATTTAAATGTAATCCCTCATTAGTAATAAATATACCAGGAGCTGTAATAATATTATCATTATAAAATAATAATGGTATTTTATTTCTGTACCATATAGGAATATTAAACATTTTCCAAATTTTATTTAAAGAAACACCATGTTTATTTCTTAATAAATAAATTAATTTATTAACAGATGTAAATCTTATTGATAAAAATTCATTAATTAATGGAGGTCTAACAACAGATACAAATTTTTTTTTTTCTAAAAAATTAAAATTAATAAAATTTAATTTTCTAAATTTATAATTTAAATGATATTTTTTGTATTTAAAATTTATTTTTTTTCGTATTATACCTAAATTAAAAGGTAATATAAAAATATTATATTTGTAATTCCAAAAAAGTGTAGTATGTTTACATATAGATATATTTATATTAGTAATATATATACGATTTTTAAATTTTTTTATTTCTTTGTTTTTATTAATTTTTATTTTTGCAATTGAACTATTTTTGCTATTAATTATTTCTTTCCAAATTAGATATAATTTTTTAATAGAAGGCATTTGTATTTTAAATTTTAAAAACCATTTTCTTAATAAATAAAATACTTTTATTATATTCATATTTAATAAATTATTAAAAATAATAGAATTATCACTTTGGATTATTTTGTTAAATTCCTGGTTAATAAAATCATTAATTAAATTTTCTTGAAAATAACAAATTTTAGAACTACGATTAGATGTTAAATAAAATGAGGGCCATCTTATTCTAAGTAAAGGTAATATTTTTTTACGTAAAAAATTACGATCAAATTTAATTTCATTATTACTTATATCTTCTAACCATTTTAAATTATGATATAAAGCATATTTATTTAATTTATTTCTATCTATATTTATCATAGGTCTTACTAATAAGCTATTATTAAATTTTGAATACATTGAAATACCTGACATTCCAGTAGGTCCACTGCCACGTTTTATAGATAAAAATAAAGTTTCTATTTGATCATTAAGATTATGAGCTGTAAGTAATACTTCATTTTTTAACATATTTTTATATAAAGAATTATATCTATATTTTCTAAATGAAGCTTCAATTCCATCGGAAATATTTTCAATAATAATTTTATCATTAATAAATTTAATATTACGTTTTTTACACTCTTTACGACAATGATTTAAAAAAATATTATTATTACTGTTATTATTACTTATAATATGTTGTATATAAATTGCTCTAACTAAAGGTTTTTTATATTTTTTTTTAAATTTATTATTTAAATCCATATGATAAATAATATCTAAAAGAACTGTTGAATCTAAACCACCACTAAAAGCAAGTAATATATATTTGAAATTTTTAATATTATTAATTACTTTGTTTCTAATTAATGTAAAATTAATTATATTATTCATATTTTTTAAAAATTATTTATATAAATTATATTTTATAAAATTGGACTTAAAAAATAAAATATTATTCCATTTTTTTTCCAATATAGTCTTTTGTTAAAATACTTTGGTTTTATTATTCTTTTTTTTTTAAAAATAATATTTTTGAATTTTATATAAATTGTTAACAAGATTTATGTTTTTAATTAATAATTTTATTACAAAATTTAATAATAAACTTTTAATATTTAAATTTAATGTTCCAAATAAACTAATTTTTAAATATTCAATAATTATTTTATATTAATAAAACTATAATTAAATTGGTATATTGAAACTCCAGATGTTAATAATTATTTTAAAACAGAATTAATAGTCCATTTTGCTAAAATATAATCATTATTAAATAGTAATATATTGCTTATATCAACACTTCTAGAACTATTAAAATGGCATTTATTAAAAAATCATTATTTGATATAAAATAAGGAGGTTAATACATAATTATTTATTAGCAAGATAAATATATTTTAATAACATTTTATGTATTACATTTTAAAAAAAAATTAAGATATGAATTAATTAATTGAATTATATTTAATAAATAATAATTAATAAGTAAAATATTTAAAAAAATAAAAATTTTTTAATTTTAAATATTTTTATTTATTTCTATTTTAAACATCTAAAAAAAAATATAACACTAATGGATTTTGACACAATTCATTATATATTAATTATAATATCAATAAACTATAAAAATTCTTTTTTTTAAACAAAATTAGTATTTATAATATTCATATTTACGATATAAGACATATAATTATCAATTATTACTATTTTTTTTATGTTATTTTATATCATATTTTTTAAAAAGAGTAAAAATATTAATATTAAATACTTCAATAATATAAAGTTAGAATAATTTCATTTTTAAAAATAATAACTTTTGAAAAATGAAAAACTTCTAAAATAATCAATAACTAAACGTAATTTTACATAATTTTTTAACATCAAATATTAAAGTTTATGATACTTTATTAAAAACCCAATCTGTATACCAAATATAACATATTATTTCATTTTATTAATATCTATAATTTAAAATTATAATATATTTTTATAATTAATAATAATATTTAATATATTAAATTTAAATGAACTTATACCTTTAATATTTTTAAATAATTTAAATATATAAATATAATTTTTTTTCTTTTTTTTAACAAATAAATTATTTTTAAAAAAAGTTTTATTCTATTATTAATTCTAATTTAGAATTTTAATTCTTCAAGTAAAAACATAATAAATAATACATAATATAGGAAAAATATATAAAATAATTATTAATAAAAAAATACTTTATTTATTAAATTAAAAAATAATTAAATTTTAATAATAACATATAAACTAAATATTTAAAAAAAATATTTTTATAAATTAAAAAATATTAATTAATTATTAAATATATAAAGTTTATTTGATAAAACTTAATGTCTTAAAAATATTTAAATAAATTACTATATGTAATTTAAATTCAAATTTACATTTATTTACCTATACAAAATTTAGAAAAAATATCTTTAATTAAACTATTAGAATTAAATTTACCTAAAATTTTGTTTAAATACTTATTAGATAACATAATTTCTTCTGCAATTAATTCATATGAATTATTATTATCAATGTGTTTTTTACAATTTAATAAACAAATATAACTTTTTTTTAAAAAATACAAATGCCTTCTTCTGGATATAAATATACCTTCATTATTTGTATCCATAATTATTTTTTTTTTTAAATGATTTCTTAAAATATCCATTCCTAGTTCAATATTATATTTAGTAGATAAATGTATAACTGAATAAATTTCATTATTAATATTAATTTTTTTAATACATATTTTTTTTTTATTTATATCTGATTTGTTAAAAATAATAGTTATTTCAGTATTGTATTTATTAATTTTTTTTAATTTTTTAAAAATTTTATTTTTACTTATATTTATTTTTTTATTATAATCAAATAATAATAATATATGGTTTGCATTTTTTATTTCATTCCAGGTACGATTAATTCCAATTATTTCTATTTTATTTTTAGTATATCTTATTCCGGCAGTATCAATTAAATTAATTACTAATTCATCAATTTTAATATATTCATGAATTATATCTCTAGTTGTTCCTTTTATATTAGTAACTATTGATATTTCTTTTTTAGATAATAGATTAAATAAACTTGATTTCCCAACATTACTTTCTCCTACAATTGCTATATTCATTCCCTCTCTTAGTATAAGTCCATGTTTAGCTTCAAGTTTTAATTTTTCTATTAAAGAAATTATATAATTAATATTATTTTTAATTTCAACTGAATTAATAATATCAATATTATGATCTGAAAAATTAATTGATGCTTCCATTTTTATCCTTAATTCATTTATATTTTTTATTATATTATTAATATACAAAGAAAAATCACCTGTAATGGAATTAATAGCACATTTAACAGCTTTAATTGAATTAGAATTAATTATGTCATATATAGCTTCTGCTTGAATTAAATCAATTTTTCCATTTGTAAAAGCTCTTTCAGTAAATTCTCCAGGATTAGCAATACGAATGCCTTTGATAGATGTAACACATTTTAATAGCATATCTAATACTATTTGACCACCATGTCCTTGAAGTTCTAAAATATCTTCTCCCGTATAAGAATTAGGTTTATTAAAAAAAATAGCAATTCCTTTATCAATTAATTTACCATTTAAATCAAAAAAAGATAAATATTCAGCTAAACGATTTTTAGGAATTTTTTTTAAAATTAAAAATGCTATTTTTTTAGTTAAAATTCCAGAAATTCTTATAATACCAACACTTCCATTACCAGGTGGTGTTGCAAAAGCAGCTATAGTATCTAAATTTTTCAAATTAATTTTCCTATATTATATAATTAATAAAATAAATTATATTAAAAATAAATATTTAAATTTATTTTTTAATATAATTTTTATAAATAAACTTTTGATGTAAAATAGTTAATAAATTACTAAAAATATAGTAAAGAACTAAACCAGATGGAAGACATAAAAAAAATACTGTAAAAATTATAGAAATAAAATTAATATTATTATTTTTATTTAAATTATAATTTTTATTAGGATATGTTTTTTGAACAAAAAAACTAGTAATTCCCATTAATATAGGAAGAATATAATAAGAATCATATGAAGATAAATCTTTTATCCAAAAAATAAAATTAGCATGTCTTAATTCAATCGAATATATAATCATATAATATAAAGAAATAAAAATAGGCATTTGAATTATAATAGATAAAAAACCTCCAAATGGGTTGATTTTTTCTTTTTTATATAATTTAATTATATTTTCTCTTTGTTTATTTTTATTATTTTTAAATTTTTCATTCATTTTGTTTATTTTAGGTTGCAATACATTCATTTTTGTAATATATGAATATTGAATTTTATTAATAGGATATAAAAATATCCGAATTATAAATGTAATTATAATTAAAGAAAAACCATAATTTTTTGTATAATAATTAATTAATTTTAATATATTTAATAGAAATTTAGATATAAAACTAAAATTACCATAGTCAACAATCAATCCCAAATTTTTAGATATAAATGACATTTTATTAATAAATTTTGGACCAATCCATAAAATTGAATTAAATTTCTTTTTTTCTCCAGAATTTATAATAAAATTATCTGATTTATAACCTATATAAGCATTACCATTTATTGAATTTCTTGTATAAAAAATTTTATTACCATTTATTTTAGGTATCCAACATGAAGCAAAATATCTTTGCATCATTGTGATCCATCCATATTTTGACTTTAATAAAAGATTAGTTTTTTTAATCTGATCAAAACTATATTTTTTATATTTAAATTTATCTGTATAATATGACATATTTCTATACATATTATTGTTACAATTTTGAAGAAATTTTTTCTTAGGTTGTTGAAGATTAATAGTTTGTTTTAATTGAAATAATAATTTAATTTTAATTAAATCATTACTAAAATTATTTACTATATAATTCACATTTACTAAAAATTCACCTCTATGGAAAATAAATATTTTTTTATATAGTATTCCATTTTTAGATATATAAATCATAGGTACTATTATTTTATTTTTATTTTTATTTAATTTGTAAAAATTATTAATTGATTTATAAAAAGGCCTATTATTTTTAATATTATCTGTTCCGTCTTTTCCTATTATTCCACTTTGTGCTTTATATGTAAATTTTCGAGATGTTGTTAATAAATTAAAAGGTTTTAATGATTTCAATGTTTTTGGATATAATATTAATGATGCTTTTTCAATATCACCTCCTAATTTATTTATTTTTATAGAAAGAACATCTGTTTTAACTTTAATAAATTTTTTTTTTTTTAAAAAACAAAATTTATTATTTTTAAAATCATTATTGTTAATAACATTATTATTTATTAAATTTGATGTAGATTTATAATTGTAATTAAAATATTTAAAAAACATCAAAAAAAAAATAATATTGAAATTAATAAAAAATATTTTTTTGAATTCATATGTATTTTCTCTTTCATGAATAATTATAATTATTTTATATTTATTTTATTTACATTATAAAAATAAAATTTTATATTATTTTTTATTAAAATTAATCCATATTTTATTAATTAATTTATTAATATCATTATTTTCCAAATCAGATATTTTTTTTTTAATTATTAATATAATATCAATATATGGCAAATAATTTTTATTAATTCTAAAATTTTCACGTATTAATCTTTTGATTCTGTTTCTTTCATATGACATTTTTATTTGTTTTTTTGATATTAAAAAACCAATACGAGGATTCTTTAATTTATTACATTTACTTAATATTTTTATATAAATTGTATTATATATTTTAGGTTTTTTAAAAACAAATGAAAAATGATTAAATTTAGTTAAACGAAATTTTTTTTGAAATTTAAATATATTCATATTTATTTTTTATTTTTTTTATTACAAAAGACTGTTAATTTAGTTCTTTTTTTTAAACGACGACGTGATAATATTTTTCTACCCCCATTTGTAGACATTCTTTGACGAAAACCATGTTTACGATTTTTTTTTAAATTTGATGGCTGAAAAGTTCTTTTCATTTATATTACCTATTATTTTAGTTTAAAATATTTATATTATTATAATAAAATATTTAATATTTTAAATCAAAATTATTTTAAAAGAAAAAATTTATTTTTATTTTAAAAAATAATTAAATTTAATATAATAAATAATTATTTTATACAATATATATTTTTAAATAAAAAATATATATTTTATAAGTATTATAAAATATATATATTATATATTTTAAAATATAATATATATTTTTAACTTAATTTAAAAAGAATATTTTAATTATTATGAAATTTATAGTTGAACGTAGTACTTTATTAAAACCTTTACAACAAGTAATTAAACCTTTAAATAATAAAACTAAATTACCTATATTAAATAATATATTATTAAAAGTTGAAAAACATTATTTAATTTTAACAGGCACTGACTTAGATATAGAAATATCTGCAACTGTTCATTTAAAAAAAGTATATATAATTGGATCTATTACTGTTCCAGCATTAAAATTTTTTGATATTTTTAAAAAATTACCTCATAAATCTGAAGTAAAAATTAAAATAAAAAAAGATTTACTTAAAATTAAATACAAAAAAATTATTTATTATCTTTCTACTATTCCTTCTGATAATTTTCCAATAATAAACTTTTTTAAATCAAATGTAGAATTTAATTTATATCAATCAAGTTTCAAAAAATTAATTGAATCAATTAATTTTTCAATGGCTAATCAAGATGTACGTTATTATTTAAATGGTATGTTATTTGAGACTAAAAATAATTATTTTAATATGGTAGCTACAGATGGTCATAGATTATCTTTATCTTCATTGTTAATTAAAAAAAAAATACCTTTTAATTCTTCTATAATACCAAGAAAAGGAATAATAATTTTATATAGATTGTTAGATAATAATGAAATTTTATTAAATATTAAAATAGGAGATAATCATATTTTAATAAAAAGAGAGAATTATACTTTTATTTCAAAAATATTAGATGGAAAATTTCCAAATTATAAAGAAGTGATACCAAAAAATTCTGATAAAGAAATAATAGTCAATAATAAATTATTACAACAAGCATTATCTCGTGCATCAATTATATCTAATGAAAAATTTAATATAGTTAATTTTTTATTTAAAAAAAACAAACTAAAAATTAATGCTAGTAATACATATAAAGAAAAATCTGAAGAAATAATTAAAGTAATATATAATGGTAATAATATAAAAGTTAATTTTAATGTTAATTATATTCTTGATGTACTTTATGCATTAAAATGCGAATTTATTAAAATATTTTTAACAGATGAAAAATCTTGTATTAAAATAGAAAGTAATTTATCCTCTTCATGTTGTTATGTTATTATGCCTGTAATTTTATAATTTTTAAATAATATTAATATTTAATTTAATTAAGGAAATCTTTTGAATAAATATTATTCTGCATCAAATATAAAAATTTTAAAGGGACTTGATGCTGTCAGAAAAAGACCTGGAATGTATATAGGTGATACTGATGATGGTAGTGGTTTACATCATATGGTTTTTGAAGTAGTCGATAATTCTGTAGACGAATCTCTTGTTGGATATTGTAAAAAAATATTAGTAACGATAAATAATGATATGTCTGTTTCTATATATGATGATGGAAGAGGAATACCTACTGAAATACATTCAGATGAAAATATTTCTGCTGCAGAAGTAATAATGACTATATTACACTCTGGAGGGAAATTTGATAATAAATCTTATAAATTATCTGGTGGTTTACATGGTGTAGGTATTTCTGTGGTAAATGCTTTATCCAAAAAATTAGATGTAACAATAAAAAGACAAGGTAAAGTTTACAACCAAATTTATTATAAAGGAATACCTAAACATCCTTTAAAATTAATAGGAAAAAGTCATGACACAGGTACAACAGTTATATTTTGGCCTGATTTAAAAATTTTTACAAGAAATACAAAATTTAAATATAAAATATTATATAAAAGATTACGTGAATTGTCTTTTTTAAATTCTGGATTATATATTAAATTAAAAGATTTTATTTGGCCTGATTTAAAAATTTTTACAAGAAATACAAAATTTAAATATAAAATATTATATAAAAGATTACGTGAATTGTCTTTTTTAAATTCTGGATTATATATTAAATTAAAAGATTTTATAAAAAAAAAAAAAAAAATTTTTTGTTACAGTGGTGGTATAAAATCTTTTATAAAAACTAAAAATAAAAAAAAAAAAAAAAATTAATAAAAAAATATTTTATTTTTTTGAAAAAAAAAAAAATATTATAGTTGAAATAGCTTTGCAATGGAATAATGGTTTTAAAGAAAAAATATTATGTTTTACTAATAATATATTACAAAATAATGGTGGTACACATTTATCAAGTTTTAAATCAGCAATTACTCGTACAATAAATTCTTATATAGATAAAGAAATTTATAATAAAAAATATAAAATTAATGTAATTGGGGATGATACCAGAGAAGGACTTGTTGCTATTATTTCTTTAAAATTATCTGATCCTAAATTTTCTTCTCAAACCAAAGATAAATTAATTTCTTCTGAAGTAAAATCTATTATAGAATCTTTTATAATTAAATATTTAACTAAATTTCTGATTGAAAATCCAAAAGATGCAAAAAATATAATTAATAAAATTACAGATGCAGCAAAATCTAGAGAATCTTCACGTAAAATTAGAGATTTAACACGAAAAAAAAATAAAATAGATATAACATATCTATCAGGTAAATTATCTGATTGTCAAGAAAAAAATCCAGTAATGTCTGAAATATATTTAGTAGAAGGGGATTCTGCTGGAGGATCAGCAAAACAAGGTAGAAATCGTAAAAATCAAGCTATTTTGCCATTAAAAGGTAAAATTATTAACGTTGAAAAATCAGGATTCGAAAAAATTATTGCTTCAAAAGAGATTTCTACAATAATTGCTGCATTAGGATGTGGTATAGGGTATAATGAATATAACCCTGATAAACTAAGATATAATAAAATTATTATAATGACAGATGCAGATGTCGATGGATTGCATATTAGAACTTTATTGTTAGCTTTTTTTTATAGATATATGCCAGAAATAGTTAAAAAAGGACATATTTTTATAGCACAACCACCTCTTTATAAAATAAAAAATGGTAAAAAAATAATTTATATTAAAGATGATTTTGATATGCATCAATATAAAATATCGATATTAACTGATGGGGCATATTTATCATCCAAGGATTTACAATTAAAATCAAATAAATTTAAATTACTAATTTATGAATATTTAAAAGTAAAAAAAATGATTTATAAAATGAAAAAAAATTATCCTATAGAGTTAATTGAAAATCTAATTTATCAACCGTGTTTAAACAACTTAAATATTAAAAATGAAAAATATATTAAAATATGGAATGAAAATTTTTTAAAATACATTAATACTAAAAAAAGTGGAATTAAGCATATTTTTAATATCAAAAAAAATAAAAAAAATAAAGTTTTTGAATCATTTATTAAAATTTTTAAATATGGAAGATATAATTTTTTTATAATTGATTATAATTTTATAATTAGTTATGAATATAAAAAAATAAAAGAATTACATAATAAAATAAGTACATTTATTTTTAATAAATTTTATGTTAAAAAAGATGGCAAAAAAATGAAATTTGATAATTTTAAAAACTCTTTAAAATGGTTAAAAAATTTAACTATGAGTAATATAAAAATAAAAAGATATAAAGGACTTGGAGAAATGAATCCAGATCAATTATGGAATACTACTATGAATCCAAAAAATAGACATATGATAAAAATTAAACTTAATAACATAAATAATGCTAATCATTTTTTTAAAATGCTTATGGGTAATGAAGTAGAACCTAGGCGTTTATTTATAGAAAAAAATGCTTTAAATGTTATTAATATTGATATTTAATTTCTAAAATATTTATTTTTAATTTTTTATTATTTTAACAAAATAACTAATTAGAGAAATTTAAAATGTTAGCAAGTAAATATTTATTATTTACTATTAAAGATATTCCTAAACATATAGAATCAGTTAGTAATAAATTAATGATTAAATCAGGAATGATAAGAAAATTATCATCTGGGATTTATATATGGTTACCAACCGGATTAAGAGTTTTAAGAAAGTTAGAAAATATTATAAGAAAAGAAATGAATAAAATTAATTCAATTGAAATTTCTTTACCTATAATACAACCTATTAATTTTTTTGAAAAAAGTGGACGTTTATTAAAATATAAAAATGATTTATTTATAATTAAAGATAGAAGTTATAAATTATTAATTTTAAGCCCTACTCATGAAGAATTAATAACTAAAATTATTAGCAATAATAATTTTTCATATAAACAATTTCCAATAATTTTATATCAAATACAAACAAAATTTAGAGATGAAAGAAGACCTTATGGTGGGGTAATAAGATCTAGAGAATTTTTAATGAAAGATGCGTATTCATTTCATTATGATAAAAAATCTTTAAAAAAAACATATACAAAATTTTATGAAACATATATAAAAATTTTTAAAAAAATAGGATTAAATTTTTTTGTAGTTAAAGCATATAATGGATCAATTGGGGGTGATATATCACATGAATTTCAAGTATTATCTAAATCAGGACAAGATAAAATAGCAATTTCAAATAAATCAAAATATGCTGCAAATATAGAAATAGCAACATATAAATTTCCAAATTATATATTTAATAAATATAAAAATATTAAATTAGTAGATACATCAAATATTAGTAGTTTTAATACTTTGATTAAATTGTTTTCTATTAAACATAAAAAAATAACTAAAACTTATATCGTAAGAGCTAATAAAAAAATTTGTAAAAGTAATTTTATAGCTTTAATATTACGTTTTGATCATGATTTAAACATATTTAAAAGTGAAAAATTACCACAGATTGCTTGTCCATTAACTTTAGCAAGTGAAAAAGAAATTTATGATTTATTTAAAACAAATATTTTTTATTTAGGACCTGTTAATATTAAATTACCTTTTATTGTAGATCATAGTGCTTATATTATGGATAATTTTATTTCAGGTTCTAATCTTAATAATAAACATTTTTTTAATATAAATTGGAAAAGAGATGTAAATGTAAAATATATAGAAGATTTAAGAAATGTAGTAAATAATGACTTAAGTCCAGATGGAAAAGGTAAATTAAAAATTAAAAATTGTATTGAAATAGCACATATATTTAAATTAGGAACTGAATATTCAAAAACTATGAAATTAAAAATAAAAGATAAATATGGTAAAAATAAAAAAGTTTATATGGGATGTTATGGAATAGGAATAACTAGATTAATATCCTCAATAATTGAACAAAATAATATCAATAATAAAATTATCTGGCCAGAATTATTGGCGCCATTTACAGTTGCAATTTTACCGATTAATATGCATAAATCTTTTATTGTTAACAAAATATCAAATTATTTATATAATGAAATAAAAAATTTGGGTATTGATATTCTTTTTTATGATAAAAAGGAAAGTCCTGGAATTATGTTTGCTAATGTAGAACTTATAGGTATTCCTAATCATATTATAATAAGTGAAAAAAATCTCAAAAATGAACAAATAGAATATAAAGATTTAATTACAGGAAAAATTAATTTAATTAATACAAATAAAATTGTTGCATATTTAAATACTAAATTTTTTAAAAAATAAATTTATATATTAAATATTTATTTTATTTATAATATCAATTATTATTTCTTCTTTTTTTTTAGAAGCATCAATAATTAAATATTTATTATTACCAATTAAAGATTGTTGATAATAAAAATTTAATATAATATTATTATTTTTATGATACTCATAAAGTCGATTTTTTAATATATTTTTATTATCATCTTTTCTATTTACTAATAAATCTCCAGTTATATCATCTTTGCCTTCAACTTTCGGTGGATTAAATTTTAAATTATATATTCTTCCTGAAGGAAGATGTAATCTTCTATAAATAATACGATCAATGATTATTTGATCTTTAAGTGAAAGAAAAATTACATAATCAAATTTAATTCCTAATTTTTTTAAAGCAATTGCTTGATTATAAGTTCTAGGGAATCCATCTAAAATAAATCCATTTTTACAATCTTGTTTATTAATTCTTGATTTAACAAATGAAATAACAATTTCATCATTTAATAATTTTCCAGAAAAGATAATTTTTTCAAAATTACTTTTTTTTTTTTTTTTTTTAAAATAGTTTCTAATTAAATTACTTGTACAAATATGTTTAATTCCATAATTTTTAGCTATCAATTGTGACTGAGTACCTTTACCAGAACCTGGTGCACCAATAATAATTATATTCATATGTTTCAATATTTAGTAGTGAATAATATTATTTTTAATATAATCATTTCAAATCCAATTTTATAATTTGGTGCAAAATTTATTTCTTTACGTCCATTTAGAAAAATCTGATAATATAATTGTAAATTATAATTTGATATTTGAAAAGAAAGATGTTTTAATCTTGAATGAATTATATTTTCTTTTATTTTTAATTTATTTAACTTATAAATTAACATTCTATTTATTAAAAATAAAATATCAACTATCAAATTATCCCAATCTATTTCTATTTCATTTAATTGAGTAATTTTTGACATTAAAGACATTAAATCATTTTTTGATAAATATTCAATAATTGAAATTGAATAATCTAAATCTAAAATACCTAGCATTTTTTTAACTGATTTTAAATTAATGTTATTATTACCTATTGCCATGGCTTGTTCAGATAAACTTAATGCGTCTCTTATACTACCATTTGAAAATTTAGATATAATTTTTAAAGCTAAATATTCAAATTTAATATTTTCTTCTTTTAAAATATTAAATAAGTGTATATAAATATTATTTATATTAATAGATTTAAAATTTAAATTTAAACATCTTGAAATTATAGTAATTGGTACTTTATTAGGATCTGTAGTAATTAATATAAATTTTATATATTTTGGAGGTTCTTCTAAAGTTTTTAACATTGCATTAAAACTATATTTAGATAACATATGTACTTCATCTATAATATATATTTTAAAACGTCTTTTAGAAGGTAAATATTGTATATTATCTATTATATCTCTTATATCTTCAATTTTTGTTTTTGATGCAGCATCAACTTCAATTACATCTATACAGCATCCTTTTGAAATTTCTTTACAAGAATTACAATTACCACATGAATTATATGTTATACCATTTTCACAATTTAAACTTTTAGCTAATAGTCTAGCAGTAGTTGTTTTTCCAATACCTCTAGTGCCAGAAAATAAATAAGCATGATGAATTTTGTTTAATTTTATGCTATTAAACATTGCTGCAATGATATGTTTTTGACCTATTAAATCTTTAAATTGTTTTGGGCGCCATTTTCTAGCAAGAACTTTATACATTTTATTAAATTTATATAAATTTGTAAAATTAATATTTTTTAAAATTATAGTATATATATTAATATATAAATATTTAATATTTAATATTTAATACCCAGGGCGGGACTTGAACCCGCATAACTGTTTTTTAGTTGAGGGATTTTAAGTCCCTTGTGTCTTCCTATTTCACCACCTGGGTGTATATTTTCATTAATAGGCGCATCTCGGAATTGAACCGAGGTAAAACGGATTTGCAATCCGTTGCATAACCACTCTGCCAAAGCGCCTTAATCAAAATTAATATAATATTAATTATTAAAAAATTATATATAATTAATATTATATTTTAAATATAAAATAAAATATTTTTAAAATAACTAAATTATATCATTTAATTAATTTTTTGTAAATTTTTAAATATAAAAATAGTTTATATTATATATAATTTATTAATTAAATTAATTTATTTTTTATTTTAAAATTAAATTAAATTTATATTTACTTTTAAAATAATTTAATATAAATAAAATAAGATATTGTTAAAAAATGAAAAAAAAAATATTAAGACAAATTGTAATAGATACAGAAACCACCGGTATGAATAAAAAAGGAATACATTATAAAAATCATAGAATAATAGAAATAGGAGCTGTAGAAATAATAAATAGAAATATTACTGGAAATTATTTTCATTCTTATATACAACCTAATAGAAATATAGATATTGATGCATTTAATATACATGGAATTAGTAATGAATTTTTAAAAAATAAACCAAAATTTTCAGAAATAGCGTATAAATTTTTTAATTTTATTAAAAATTGTGATATTATAATTCATAATGCTCCATTTGATATAGGTTTTATAAATTATGAATTTTCTATTTTAAATTTAGGAATTAAAAAAATAAACAATTATTGTAATATAATAGATAGTCTTTCTATTGCTAGAAAAAAATTTCCAGGAAAAAGAAACAGTTTAGATGCACTTTGCAATAGATATTTTATTGATATTAATAAACGTAAAAAACATGGAGCTTTATTAGATGCTGAGATACTTGCAGATATTTTTTTACTTATGACTGGAGGTCAAAAATCAATAAATTTTAATATATTAGAAAATATAAATAAAAAAAATAAAAATAAATATAAATATTTGAATAAAAAAAAAAATAAAATAATTTATGCTAATAAAAATGAAATTAACAATCATGAATTAATATTAAAAAAAATATATAAGAAAAATAAAAAATGTGTATGGAAAAATAAATAATAAAATATTATTTTTAAAACATGTTTTTTTAAAAACATTATATGGCTTATTTTATGTATAAAAAATTAATAGTTTCTGAACTTAATGAAGCATTATTAATACTTGATAAATTTATTAAAAATAATAACAATATTAAATTAATAGAAAAAGCCGCTAAAATAATTGTAAATACATTTAAATCAGGATGTAAAATTATTTCTTGTGGTAACGGGGGTTCTAACTGTGATTCTATGCATTTATCTGAAGAATTAATGGGTTTTTATCGTGAATATAGATGTGGTTATCCTTCTATTTCAATTTCTGATTCAAGTTATATATCTTGTGTAAGTAATGATTTAGATTACTCTAAAATTTTTTCAAGATATATAGATTCTATAGGCAAAACAGGTGATTTATTAATAGCATTAACTACATCTGGTAATTCAAAAAATATTATCAATGCTGTAAATTCTGCCAAAAAAAAAAATATAAAAATTATAATTTTTACTGGTAATAATGGATATAAAATAAAAGAAGATATTGACTTAGAAATATGTATTTCACATATTGGTTATTCTGATCGTATACAAGAAATGCATATTAAAATAATACATGTGATTATATTTATAGTAGAACAAATGATTAATAAAAATATAAAAAATACATTTTTTATTTAAAAATTTTTAATTTTTAAAGTTAAATAAAATTAAAATACAATTGAATAAATTTAGAGAAAATTATGTTAATAATTTATGCTCAATTTCGTAAAAGTATAGGAAAAAGCTCTAGTAGAAGATTAAGATTAAAAAATCAAATACCATCTGTCATTTATGGATTAAATAAAAAATCTTATATTATTAAAATAAATCAAAATTTTATATCTAAATATAAAATTAACCAGTATTTAGAAAAAAAAAAATTATTAATTCATATTAAAGATAAAAAAATAAGAGTGAAAATAAAGGAAATTCAGAAACATCCATTTAAACCAAAAATTATTCATATAGATTTTATTAGATTTTAAAATATTATTAATTAATTAAATATTTTATATACTGAGATTTTAAAAATATTAATTTTTTAATTAAGGTGAGGTGTCAGAGTGGTTTAAAGAGCACGCCTGGAAAGTGTGTATACATTGTTAAAAAAATGTATCGAGGGTTCGAATCCCTCCCTCACCTGATTAATAAATTTTAAATAATTTTTGTAAATAAAAATTTATTTTACTAAAATATCTTAAATATTAATTAATATCAAAATTTATATTTAAAATATTTTTTTTAAATTTAAATATTAATTTTTTAAAACATTTTTTAATAATATTAGAAATTTCATTTTTATTTAATGTATGATCTAAATTTTGTAAAGTTAATCTAATAGAAAAGCTTTTGAATCCATTTTTTATTTCTGGTCCTTTATAAATATTTAGTAATGTAATATCAATTAATTTTTCTTTAAGATGTTTTTTACATTCAGATATAATATCTATATATTTAATATTATCAAATACAATACATGATATATCTCTATAATAATATGGAAAAGAAGAAACGGAATTTATGGTAAATGTTTTATTGTTATATATTTTATTTAAAAAAATTTCAAAAACCAATGTTTGACAATTTAAATTAAATTTTTTTAAAATATTAGGATGAATAAATCCAAAATATGCAATTTTTTTATTATTAAAATATACCTCAGAACTTTTACCAGGATGAAATAATTGATTTTTACATTTTTTAAATTCAATATTTAAAATGTTATTGTTAATTTCAAAAATAGATTCAATATCCCCTTTAATATCATAAAAATCTGCATATTCTTTTTTTTTATCCCAATATTCATTGTGAATTGATCCAATAATAATTCCTGAAACAAAAAATTTTTGATTAATACCAAGATTATATTTTTTATTCGGTATAAAACAAAAACCACTTTCAAATAATTTTATTCTTTTTTGTTGGTGATTTAGGTTATAAATTGCTGTTTTTATCAGACCTGTTAATAAAGATATTCTCATAACAGACATATCTTTAGATATTGGATTTAATATTTTTAAACATGATTTATTAGGAAAAAGTATTTTTTGTTCTTTTTTATTTATAAAACTGTAATTTATTACTTCTTGATATCCACGGTTTAATAAAAATTCTTTAATTTTAGAAAAATTATGATTATTTTTTTTAATATATTTAACTGGGTTTTTATTTATATATGGAATTTTTTTAATATTATCATAACCATATATTCTACATATTTCTTCTATTATATCTTCTTCTATTAATATATCATGTCTCCATGTAGGAGATATAATCTTCCATCCAAATTTATATTTTTTTTTTTTAAATCCAATATTTGTTAAAATATTATTAATTTTAATATCAGAAATATAATCTCCAACTATTTTGTTAATTTTTTTTCTAGTAAGAAATAAATTAGTATTATTAAGAATTTTTTTTTTATTATTTTTATATAAAATATGACCTGGTGTACCACCACATATCATTATTATTAAATAAGTTAATCTATTTAATGCATATTCTTGTATATTTGTATCCAATTCTCTTTCATATATATTGTTTATTTTTTTATTAAAATTAAAATATTTAATATTATTTAATATAGATAATTTATTAAATAAAGCACATTCTAGTATTATATTTTTAGTATTTGAATTAATTTCATAATTAATATTATTTATAATTCCAACTATAGACATTATTTTATTTTTATCAGAAATTACTAAAATTTTTTTAGATAATTTTATATTAATTCCATTTATTAAATGTATTGTTTCATTATCATATGAATATCTAATTATAATACGATCTTTTATTTTATCTAAATTAAATACATTAAAAGGTTGACCTAATTCAATTAGAACATAGTTAATGATATTTTTAATACAATTTTCTAATTTTATTCCACAATTTTTTAATCTTTTATTAATCCATTTTGGTGTTTTAGATTTTATATTAATATTTTTTATTATTCTTAATAAATATTTATAACACAAATTTTTTTCTTTTATATCAAATTTTATTTCTAAATTTTTTTTTAAAATACTATTATTTATAATTTTTGGATATAAAATTGGCATTTTATTTTTTGCTGAAATTTCTCTAGCTATACCTATTAAATTTAGACAATCTGATCTATTATATGGTATAGATATATCAAATATATTATCATTAATATTAAGATAATTTTCTATTTTTTTAAATTTATTTAAAAAATTTTTGATATTTATCAAATTGTTATTTTTAAAATTTATTTTAATATTTTTCAAATTAAAAATTTTTACATCAGAAATATTACCATCTTTATCTAAAAAATATTTTTTTTTATTATATAAAATAATTTTCATTTTTTTTTTAAATATATTTTTTCTAGTAAAAATATTTAAAAAAATATTATTACCTATATTTATTTTAACTATATATATATATTTATTTTTATTAAAATTTTTAAATTTTATTACTTTACCAATTATAAATTTTTTAAAATTATAATTGGTTTTTTTAATATTATATACATCAAAACCCAACATACTTATTTGTTCAAATAGTTCATCACTACTAATTTTAGGATTAATAAACTCTCTAAGCCATAATTCACTTACTTTCATTAATGTCTCTATTTTATTTAAATTGTTTTAAAAAACGGATATCATTTTCATAAAATTCACGTAAATCTAAAATTCCATAACGTAAACTTGTCAATCTTTCTATTCCAATACCAAAAGCAAAACCTGAATATATTTTTGAGTTAATATTAACTTTATTAATAATTTTAGGATGCACCATACCACATCCTAAAACTTCCAACCAATTTCCTGTTTTATCCAAAATATCGACTTCTGCTGAAGGTTCAGTAAAAGGAAAATAAGATGGACGAAAACGTATTTTTATTTTTTTATCAAAAAAATGATATAAAAATTCATTTAATAAATTTTTTAAATTTGCAAAATTTACATTAACATCAATTAATAAACCTTCAGTTTGATGAAACATAGGTGTATGTTTTTTATCGTAATCTTTTCTATAAACTTTTCCTGAAGAAATAATACTTATTGGAGGTGTTTTTATTTTCATAGTTCTTATCTGTACAGAAGAAGTTTGTGTACGGAGTAATCTTAATTTATCTAACCAAAAAGAATCTTTTTTAGATCTAGAAGGATGATGTTTATCAATGTTTAAATAATCAAAATTATGATAATAATCTTCTATTTCTGGACCGCATACTATTTTAAATCCTATTTTTGAAAAATAATTTTCAATTATTGAAATAGTTTTTGATATAGGATGAGAATAACAAATATTAATTTTTCTACCAGGAAGAGATATATCTATATTTTCTTTGTGTATATCTTTATTTATGTTTTTAATTTCTATTAAATTTATTCTTAAATTTAAAGCTTTTTGAAGATCTTTTTTAGCTTTATTTATTATTAATCCCTCTTTGTATCTTAATTTTAAAGGTAAATTTAATAAATTTTTTATTTTTTTATTAAAATAACCTTTTCTTCCTAAATATTTAATTTTAATAAAATTTAATTTTTTTTTATTATTTATTTTTTTTATAATTTTTTTAATATTATTTAATTTATGTAATAGATGTTTCATTTCATTAATTTCCTTAAAAATAAATTTTCATTTTTAAAAAATTATTTTTTATTAAATATATAATGTTCAATTAAATTAAATTTTAAAATATATATTAACTAAATTCTTGTTTTGATGTTAATATTAGTTTTTTAAAAGAATTTTTATCTGAAATTGCAATATCAGATAATATTTTTCTATTTATTAAAATATTAAGGTTTTTTAAATTATGAATAAAACGACTATAAGATATACCGTGTTGACGTGATGCAGCATTAATACGTAATATCCATAATTTACGAAAATTTCTTTTTTTTTGTTTTCTGTCTCTATAAGCATATTGACCTGATTTTATAATTGATTGAAAAGCAACACGATAAACACGAGATCTTGCACCATAATAACCTTTTGCTTTTTTCAAAATTTTTTTGTGTCTTTTTCTAGCAGAAACACCTCTTTTAACTCTAGACATTAAATTTCTCCAAAAACGTATTTAAAATAATTAAAAAAAATTAATAGTAAGGTAAACATTTAAGTATTGATTTAGTATCTTTTTTAGATAATATAGATTTCATTCTTAAATGTCTTTTTCTTTTTGTTGATTTTTTTGTTAAAATATGTCTTAGATTAGATCTTTTATGTTTAAATTTTCCAGATGATGTTTTTTTAAAACGTTTTGCAGCACTTTTAAGTGTTTTTATTTTTTTCATAAAATTTATTTTTATATTAAAATTAATAAAAAATTTTTAAATAAAAAATTATTTTTTAGGTGATAGCACCATTATAATTTGTTTTCCTTCAATTTTTTTAGAAAGATATTCTAATAAAGATATTTTATTAAGATCATTTTGAATTTTATATAATATTTTAACTCCAAGTTTTTTATGAAATATCTCTCTACCTCTAAATATAATAGTTATTTTAACTTTATTTCCTTTTTTTAAAAATTTAGATATATTTTTGATTTTTATGTTATAATCGTTTTGATATGTATTAGGACGAAATTTTATTTCTTTCATTTGTATTTTTTTTTGTTTTTTTTGTATATTTTTATAATTCTTTTTTTTTTCGTAAATAAATTTACCATAATTTATTATTTTACAAATTGAAGGTTTGGAATGTGAATTAATTTCTACTAAATCTACTCCATTTTTTTTAGCTTTTTTTAATGCTTCATTTATATCAACAATACCAATATATTTACCATCAAAATCAGTCAGTCTTATTTTTGATTCATATATTTCTTCATTTATGCGATATTTATTAAATATTTTTATTTTTTTACAGTTTTTAATTTTTTATTCCTCCATTTGATATAAATATCTATTTTTAATTTCTTTTTTGATATCTTTTATCATTTTATTTATTTCTATTTTTTCTATTTGTTTTCCTTTTCTTGTACGTAATGTAATATTATTTGATTTCATTTCTTTATTTCCACATATTATAATATAAGGTATTTTATTTAAAATATGATCTCTAATTTTAAAACTTATATTTTTATTTCTTATATCTAATGTTGTTCTTAAATCTAAATTTAATAATTTTTTATTTATTTTTTTTGCATATAAAATTTGTGATTTTGTTATATTTAAAATTGCAATTTGTGTTGGAGCTAACCATGTAGGATAATTACCTGCAAATTCTTCTGTTATTATACCAATAAATCTTTCTATTGATCCTAAAATAGCTCTGTGAATTATAACTGGTGATACTTTTTTATTATTTTTATCTATGTAATAAGATCCCAAACGATAAGGTAAAGAAAAATCTATTTGAATAGTTCCACATTGCCAAAAACGATTTATACAATCAAGAAGAGTAAATTCTATTTTAGGTCCATAAAATGCACCTTCTCCTTTTTTTAATTTGAATTCAATATTATTTTTTATTAAAGATGAAATTAAATCTTTTTCTGCTTTTTTCCAATCTTTATCTTTTCCAATATATTTTTTTGGCCGGGTAGATAATTTTACAAAAATTTTTTTTTTATTAAAACCAAATGTATTGTATATATCATAAACCATTTTTATACAATCATTTATTTCATTTTGTAATTGATTTAATGTACAAAAAATATGAGCATCATCTTGTGTAAATCCTCTTACTCTCATTAAACCATATAAAGAACCAGATGGTTCATTTCTATGACAATAACCGAATTCTGCAATTTTAATTGGAAAATCTTTATATGAATTTAATTTATTATTAAATATTTGTATATGACCTAAACAATTCATAGGTTTAATACAATAATCGCGATTTTCTGATGAAGTTGTAAAAATATATTTAGAATAATTATCCCAGTGACCTGTTTTTTCCCACAATTTTTTATCTATAATTAATGGACTTTTAACTTCTTGATATTTATATTTTTTTAATTTCATTCTAATAAATGATTCTATTTCATGAAAAATTGTTAACCCAGAATTATGCCAAAAAACCATTCCTGGAGATTCCTCGTCAATATGATATAATCCTAATTTTTTTCCTATTTTTCTATGATCTCTTTCAATAGTTTCTTTTAATTTTTTTATCATTTTATCCTGAAATATAATATTTTTTTAAAAAATATTAAATAAATATTTATTAAATTCTAATTTTTTAAAAATTAAATACTTAAATACAATTTTAATGTAAAACTATTTAAATAAATTAATTTTAATTAATCATAAAATGTTAATTTAATTTTATTAAAAATTTTAAATTAAAATATTTTTATATCCAATACAAATAAAAATAAAAAATCTTTAATTTTTAAATTATAAATTAAACCCCATTATTTTAATAATTTAATGGGGTACTTATTTTATATTAATTTTTAAATTAAATAAAATTATTTAATATTAAAATATTATATAGTTGTTACATTTATAGCTGAAGGACCTTTTTGACCATCTTGAATTTCAAATTCTACATTTTGTCCTTCTGTTAAAGTTTTAAATCCACTGCCTTGAATAGCAGAAAAATGAACAAAAACATCTTTACTACCATCTGTTGGGGTAATAAAACCAAAACCTTTAGATTCATTAAACCATTTCACTTGACCTTTTATCTTTGACATATTTATTTCCTTTATAAATTTTATTTAAATTTAAACATTAAATTAATATATTAATTATAATGTTTTATGAACTAAGATAAGAATCTGTAGAGAAGTGGTTATAAGAAATTTTTATTTTTTTCTAAAAGTTTCTTTGATAAATTAATACTCATATACAAAGTCGTACCTCATTTAAATTTAAATTTTTATTACATACTTTTATAAAAATATCAAGTATTTTTTTTAAAATAGATACTATAAATAAATATTAAAAAATAAAAATTGAATAATTATTATTTACTAATATAATATTTATTATTAAATACATTGTATAATGTTTTATAATATATTTTAATTTACAATTAAAGAGTAACTTATGATTAAAAAAATAGGTATTCTTACAAGTGGTGGTGATTCTCCTGGAATGAATGCAGCTATTAGAAGTATAGTTTATTATGGAATTACAAAAGGATTTAAAATGTATGGAATATATGATGGTTATTTAGGTTTATTTAATTCAAAAATATTAAGACTTTATAAAAGTTCTGTTGCAGATATTATTAATATAGGTGGTACCTTTTTGGGGTCAGCAAGATTTAAAGAATTTAAAAGTAAAAATAATCGTTTAATTGCTATAAATAATTTAATAAATTTAGGTATAGATTATTTAATAGTTATAGGAGGCAATGGATCTTATGTTGGTGCAAAAAAAATAAATGAAATGGGTTTTTCATGTATATGTTTACCTGGAACCATTGATAATGATATTTCTGGTACTGATTATACAATAGGATATTTTACAGCATTAGAAAATATTATTAGTTCTATTGATAAATTACGTGATACATCTAAATCTCATAATAGAATATCAATTGTAGAAGTTATGGGTAGATATTGTAGTGATTTAACAATGTCAGCTGCTATTGCTTCTGGTTGTGAATTTATAATATTTAATAAATTAAATTTTAAACCAAAAGAAATAGTTATGAAAATTAAAAATTATGTAAATAAAATAAAAAAACATGCAATATTAATAATTACTGAACATATTTGTAATGTTTATGAATTAGAAAAATATATAGAAAAAAATACAGGAATAGAAACCAGAGCAACTGTTATTGGTCATATACAAAGAGGGGGTAATCCTGTAGCTTACGATAGAATTTTAGCTTCAAAAATGGGTATTTATTCTATTAAACTTATTTTAAATGGTTATAAAAATTGTTGTATAGGTATTAAAAATGATAAAATAATACATTGTAATATATCAGATGCAATAAAAAATATTAAAAAATCATTTAATCATGAAATGTTAAAAATAATAAATAAACTTACATAATAAAAAAAAAAAATTCAAAATTTTATTTTGAATTTTTTTTTTTTTTATTATGTAAGTTTAACTTTTTTTTTTATTTAAATTTTTTATATTTTACCTATAAAAAGTTTTTTTAATATATTGATTTTTTTTATACTAATTTTATAAATTAAATGTTTTGAAAATGATTTTATTTTTAATTTATCTAATAACCAATATTGTTGTAAAAACAATTTTGAATTTGACCAATAATTTTTATTTAAAGGTAAAACATTTTTAATATCTAAAGAAATTTGAGGAGCTATAGGATATAAAGTACAACTGTATACAAAAATTAACCACAAACAATTTTTTAAAATATTATTATATTTAACTAAATTAATATTTTTTTTTAACCATGGTTTTTTTTTAGTAAAATACTCATTACCTAATTTCCACATTTTAATAATAATAGAACCTGATTTTCTATATTCTAATTTATGCATAAAATAATCATATTTATAAATATATTTAATTATAGAATTTATTAATTTATTATCTGGCATATAACCGTAATTAAGAATACCATTATAATTTTTAATTATTATAGATGTTAATCTATTAACAAAGTTTCCAAGATGATTTGATAAATTGTTTATTATATTATACATTAAATCAAAAGAAAAATTAGAATCACTAGATTCTGGAATCATACAGAAAAGAGTGTATCTCCAATAATCTGAAGGAAAAAAAAGAAGAGCTTTATCTGTAAATATACCACGATTTAGACTAGTAGAAAATTTTTTACCTTCATATGTTAACCAATTTAATCCTTTTATAATAGTTGGCAAAGTCCATTTTTTTTTTGTAGCCATCATTATAGATGGTAAAAATATTGTATGAAAAAAAATATTATCTTTTGCCATAAATTGTATTAAATCTACTTTTTTTTTATTTTGCCACCATGTTTTCCATAAATTTTGTTTTTTATATTTAAATGCCCATTCTTTTGTTAAACTAATATATCCTAACACAGCATCAAACCATACATAAAATACTTTATTTTCAAATCCAAATTTTGGTACTTTTATACCCCATACTAAATCTCTTGTTATACATTTAGGTTTAATTTTTTCTTTTGTCCATTTTTTAGAAATACTTTTAACTATTAATGACCAATTAGAATTTTTATTAATCCAATGTTTTAATTGTTTTTCTATATTTGTAAAATTAAAAAATAAATGTTTACTATTTAATATATTTAAATTACTATAAGGATGTATAATAGATCTAGGTTTTATTAATTCATTAATATTAATAATATAACCGCAATTATCACATTGATCACCACGAGCATTAGGAAAATTACAAGATGGACATATTCCTTCTATATAACGATCAGGCAGGAAAATTTTATCTTCAACAGAATAAATTTGTTTAATATATTTAGCAAATATAAATCCATTATTATCTAAAATATTAAAAATATTTTTTACAAATTTATGATTAAATGAAGACGAGGTTCTTCCAAAAAAATCGAAACTTATATCAAATTTTTTGTATATTTTTTTTTGTAAAGTATAATTTTTATTACAATATTTATTTATTTCAATTTTTTTTTTCATTGCACCTATTTCAGCTGGAGTTCCATGTTCATCTGTTCCACAAATAAATAATACGTTATATTTTTGTTGACGAAAATATCTTGCACATATATCGGCAGGTAAAATTGATCCTACTAGATTGCCTATATGTTTAACTCCATTAATGTATGGAAGAGAACTTGTAATTAATTTTTTTTTCATATTTTTATTTAAATTAAAACTATTTTAAAAAATATTAAATTTATTAAATTTTTAAATTTATTTATTAATATTTTTATTATTAATAATATATACTAAATTATAAGTTTTATTTAAACAAGTAAATTAATTTATAAAAATTAAATTTAAAAATTAAGGAAAAATATTGAATATTAATAAGTTAATTTCTAAAAAAATTAAAAATGTTTTGTTATTTTTGGGATTAAAAAATAATTATTCAATAAATATAAATAAAACAAATATAGAAAAATTTGGAAATTATCAATCAAGTTTTATTATGTTTATTTCTAAAAAATTTGGTATGGATTCTATAATGTTAGCAAAAAAAATAATTAATTTTATAAAATTAACAGGTGTAGTTAATAAGATTGATATTATATATCCAGGTTTTATTAATTTTTTTATAAATATAAAATTTATAGAAAATTTAATTTTAAATTATATTATATCTAATAGAATTGGGATAAACAAATTAAAACCTAAAAATATAGTTATAGATTATTCTTCTCCAAATATAGCTAAAGAAATGCATGTAGGACATTTAAGATCTACAATTATAGGTGATTCGTATTATAGAATTGTTTCTTTTTTAGGTTTAAATGTTATAAAAGCTAATCATATAGGTGATTGGGGTACACAATTTGGAATGTTAATTGCATATATAGTTAAAAAAAAAATCCAAACATATAAAATTAAAATTTCTTATTTAGAAAAAATTTATCGTTTAGCTAAAATTAATTATAATAAAGATCCATTTTTTTATAAATTATCAAAAAAATATTTAGTTAAATTACAAAATAAAGATAAATTTTGTATAAATTTATGGAAAAAAATACTTTTTTATAGTATTAGAAAAAATCAAAAAATTTATAATAAACTTAATGTTACATTAAATTCTAATGATATAATGGGGGAAAGTTTTTATAGTAATTTACTACCTTATATTATTAAAGATTTGATTAAAAAAAAAATAGCTATAAATAACAATGGTAATATTATAATTTTTCTTGATGAATTCAAAAATAAAAATGGTAATAAAATGGGTGTTATTGTTAAAAAATATGATGGATCTTATTTATACAGTGCTATTGATATAGCTTGTGCCAAATACAGATATGAAATTTTAAAAGCAGATAAAATAATATATTTTGTTGATTCTCGTCAAAATCAATATTTACTACAAATTTTTAAAATATTAAGAAAATCTGGATATGTACCTAAAAATGTTGATATGAGACATTATATGTTTGGAATGATGTTAAATAAACATGGAAAACCATTTAAAACCAGAGATGGTGCTAATACAAAATTGATTACACTTTTAAATAAATCTATATTAAATGCAAAAAATTTAATTAAAAATAAAAATCCTAATTTAAAAAAAAAAACACTTGAAAAACTCTCTAAATTAGTTGGTATAGGATCAATAAAATATAATGATTTATCTAGAAACCGTATTAATAATTATATCTTTAATTGGAAAAATATGTTAAATTTTAATGGAAATACGTATATATATATTCAGTACGCATATGCTAGAATTTCTTCAATAATAAATTTAAATTTTAAAAATAAAAAAATTTTAATGTGTAAGATTAAAATAAAAAAACAATATGAAATAAAACTTTCAAACAAATTAATTCAATTAGAAGAAATAATAATTTCAGTTTATAAAAATGGAATGCCAAATATTTTATGTTCATATCTATATGATCTTTCTGTTTTTTTTTCTGCATTTTATGAAAAATATTCTATTATTAATTCTAAAAATTTAATTATTATTAATAGTAGAATAAATTTAATTCTTTTAACAAGAAAAACTTTAAAATTGGGATTAAATTTATTAGGAATTAAAACATCAAATATAATGTAAATTATTATTAATAATTATTTAATAAATTTTTTAAAATATATGTAGTTTGTTAAAAATTTAATATTAAAAATTTAATTAATAAAATAAAATTTTTAAAAATTTTTAAATATAAAATAACAAATTGTATTAATATTTATTTATTAATATTAATTTAAATATATTTGATAGATTAATATAATATCTTTATTAAAATATATATTTTGTATTACAAAATATATAAATTAAATACAAAGGAAAAAATATGTCATTTAAAAATATCATAAAAGCTTGTGATTTAGTTATTTTTGGTACTAAAGGTGACTTATCTTTTCGTAAATTATTTCCATCATTATATAGATTAGAAAAATTAAATTTAATTCATGAAGAAACAAAAATAATAGGAGTTAGTCGTATAAATTGGGATATTAAATATTACATAAAATCAGTTAAAAAATCATTAAAAAATTTTATAAAAGAACCTATAGATGAAAAATTATGGAAAAAATTTAGCAAAAGATTAAAATTTTGTAAACTAGATATTAATAAAACTAAATATTTTAAATTATTACATAATAAATTAAATCAAAATAAAAGAAAAACAATAAATTATTTTGCTATGCCTCCAAAAACTTTTGGATCTATTTGTAAAGGATTAGGTAAAGCAAAATTAAATAATAAAAAAAGCTATGTAGTTATAGAAAAACCAATAGGTACTAATTTATCTTCATCTAAAATTATAAATAATCAAGTTTTAAAATATTTCAATGATAAACAAATATATAGAATAGATCATTATTTATGTAAAAAGGTTATAATAAATTTATTAGCTTTTAGGTTTTCTAATTCTATATTTATTTCTAATTGGAATAATCGTTATATAGATCATGTTCAAATTACAATTTCAGAAGAAATTGGCATAGAGAATCGTTGGAATTATTTTGATCAAGTTGGTCAACTAAGAGATATGGTTCAAAGTCATATGTTACAAATATTAACTATAATAACAATGTCACCGCCGACAAATTTAACTAATGATCTAATTAGAAATGAAAAAATAAAAATTTTACGTTCACTTAGACCGATTAATTATAGTAATTTTAAAGATACAATTGTTAGAGGACAATATACTTCTGGTTTTATAAAAGGTAAAAAAGTACCTGGTTATATTAAAGAAACAAATGCAAATAAAAATAGTTTAACAGAAACCTTTGTATCTATACGTGTAAATATAGATAATTTAATTTGGTCAGGTGTACCCTTTTACTTAAGAACAGGTAAAAGATTAAAAACTAAATATTCTGAAATTGTAATTTATTTTAAAAAACCTTCAATTTCTTTATTTAAAAAACATTTTAAAAAATTAAATAGTAATAATAAATTAACTATACGTATTCAACCTAATGAAGGAATAAATATTCAAATATTAAATAATACAACAGGATTAGAGAATATATATAATTTATATTATAATGAATTAAATTTAAAGTTAAATACAAAAAAGAATACATCGTATATAGAAAATGATTATGATCGTATATTTTTATATCTTATGAGAGGAATGCAAAATTTTTTTATAAGTCAAGAAGAAATAGAAGAATCATGGAAATGGATAGATTCAATAATAGAAGCTTGGAATATGGAAAATGATAAACCAAAACCTTATAAAGCTGGAACATGGGGACCCATTTCATCTTTTAATATGATTAAAAAAGATAATAGAATTTGGAATAAATATAAATAATATATAAAAGATTTAGAAAATTAAATTTAACGTAAAATAAAAATAAAAAATATTAATTATTAATTAAAATAACTTATGTTGTACAAATAATTTATTTAAGAGTATATTTATATGCGTACTTTATATTGTGGAGATGTAAATTTATCTAATGTCGGGCAAACAGTAAAATTATGTGGATGGGTTAATAAATTTCGTAATTTAGGATCCTTAATTTTTATAGATCTTCGTGATATAGAAGGTGTAATACAAATAACCTTTGATAATAAAAAAATAAAAATTTTCAATTTAGCTGCAAATTTACGTAATGAATATTGTATACAAATAAAAGGTATTGTTAAAGAAAGACCTTTACAAAATATAAATAATAAAATTATAAAAGGTAAAATAGAAGTATTAGCTACTGAATTAAATATTATTAATAAGTCTAAACCTTTCCCAATAGATTTTAATAAAAATAATAGTGAAGATCTAAGAATGAAATTTAGATATCTTGATCTTAGAAGTATTAATATGTCATATAGAATTAAAACTCGTTCAAAAATATCTCATTTAATACGTAATTTTATGAATTCAGAAAAATTTATTGATATTGAAACTCCCATGTTGACTAAATCTACACATGAAGGATCAAGAGATTATATTATTCCAAGTAGAATACATAAAAATAAATTCTATGCATTACCTCAATCTCCCCAGTTATTTAAACAAATATTAATGTTATCAGGATTTGATAAATATTATCAAATTGTTAAATGTTTTCGTGATGAAGATTTAAGATCAGATAGACAACCAGAATTTACACAGTTAGATATCGAAGCTTCTTTTATTAAATCATCAAAATTGCATTTAATAATAGAAAAATTAATTAAAAATTTATGGAAAAATATCTATGGGATAAATATAGGTAATTTTAAAAAAATTACTTATAAAGATGCTATTGGTAAATTTGGTTCTGATAAACCAGATTTACGTAACCCTATGAGGTTAATGAATATAACATATTTATTTAAAAATAAACATATAAATTCTTTTTATAATTTTTATAAAAATAAAAATTTTATAGTATCAACATTAAAAGTTCCAGGGGGGTTTAATTTAAGTAGAAAAAAAATTGATTATTATAATAATTATATTAAATTATATGGGATAAATAATTTCATATGGATTAAATTAAAAAACAAAAATAATGGAAAAAATGATATAAAAGTTTCAATAAAAAATATTTTTGATTTTAATCTTATTAAAAAAATTATATATGCAACTAAATTAAAAAATGAAGATTTAATTTTAATTATTTCAGGTGATAAAATTAATGTTAATCATACTTTAGGTAGTTTACGTAATAAAATTGGAGTTGATTTAAATATAACAAAGATGAATACTTGGAAACCAGTATGGATTATAGATTTTCCAATGTTTTATAAAAAAAAAGATAGTAAAATTAAATCTTTTCATCATCCATTTACATCCCCAAAAGATTTAAATTGTAAAAATCTTATAAATTTTCCTGAAAAATCAATATCAAATGCATTTGATATTGTAATTAATGGATATGAAATAGGAAGCGGGTCTGTTCGTATTAATGATATAAATATACAAAAAATTATTTTTAAAATTTTAGGTATTGATAAAAATGAACAAAAAAATAAATATGGATTTTTTCTTAATGCTTTAAAATATGGTGCACCACCTCATGTAGGTATTGCTTTAGGGTTAGATCGTTTAGTTATGCTTTTAACTGGAACAAATAATATACGTGATGTTATTGCTTTTCCAAAAACTACTAATGCAGTAGATCTTATGACCAATGCTCCTAATTTTTTAAAATAATTAATTAATTTAATAAAATTTAAATATGTTTATTGTATTTTTAATAAAAAATTTTAAAAAATTAAATTAATTAAATAATACTTAATTTATTTATAAGTGAATTATATGTCAATAATATTAGGTATTGATCCAGGTTATAGAATCACAGGATATGGAATATTACGTGAATATAAAAACAAATTAATTTACATTAAAAGTGGTTGTATTTTAACAAAATTAAATAATATATATGATAGATTAAAATTAATTTATTCAGAATTAACAAATATAATTAAAAAATTCAAACCTGAATGTTTATCAATTGAAAAAGTTTTTATTTATAAAAATACAAATTCAATTATAAAACTAAGTCAAGCAAGAGGTGTAGCTATTATAGCCGCAATTAATTTAGATTTATTTGTTTTTGAATATACATCTAGTAAAGTTAAACAGGTTGTAACAGGAATTGGATCTTCAAATAAGAATGATGTTAAAAAATTTATTATTAATTTATTCAAATTACCTTCTAATATAAAATATGATGAATCAGATGCATTAGCCATAGCTGTCACTCATTTTTATTCTAAAAAATATTTAATGTGAAATAAAAAATCTAAAAATGTAAACATTATTTATGTAATATAAAATAATTTATTTTTAATAATTATTTAAAATAATTATAAATTTATTTTAAAAATAAAAACAGTTGCATTTTATTTATAATTACAGTATATTATAAATATTAGACGCGGGGTGGAGCAGTCTGGTAGCTCGTCGGGCTCATAACCCGAAGGTCGTTGGTTCAAATCCAGCTCCCGCAATAATAAATATATTATATATAATATATTATATATAAAATAATAAAATGATTTATAAAAAAATTAATTCACATCCAAAAACTATATTTATTATGGGTCCAACTGCATCAGGTAAAACTAATTTAGCTATCAATTTAAAAAAATATATACCATCTGAAATAATAAGTGTTGATTCAGCGTTAATTTATAAAGACATGAATATAGGAACTAATAAACCTGATTTTAAAACTTTATTTTATAACCCTCACTATTTAATTAATATTAAAGAACCATTTGAATCCTATTCATCTATAAATTTTTGTTTAGATGCAATTAATAAAATGGAAAAAATTACAAAATTAGGAAAAATACCTTTACTTGTTGGTGGTAGTATACTTTATTTTAAAATGTTAATAGAAGGATTTTTTAAATTACCAACGCTTGATAAAAAAATAAGATATTTAATTAAAAAAAAAAAAAAAAAAATAGGCAATATTGGATTATATAACATTTTGTGTAAAATTGACAAAAATAAAGCAGATAATATTCATATTAATGATATTAAAAGAATTTCAAGAGCTTTAGAAATAAATTTTATTAAACAAAAATTAAAATATTTAATTTATAAACAATATATTAAATTTAAATATAAAATATATATTTTTGCAATATTTCCCATAAATATTGAAATACTTTATAATAAAATTTATAAAAGATTTAATAAAATGTTAGATAATGGTTTTGAATATGAAGTAAAAAATCTTATGAATATAAAAAAAATCAGTAGAAAAATGATTTCTATGAAATGTATTGGATATAGACAGATGTTGGAATATCTTTTAGGAAAAATAAAATACGAAAAAATGATAATAAAAGTAATAAGATCAAATCGTAATCTTGTAAAAAAACAAATAAATTGGATTAAAAAAATCAGTAATGTTAATTATATTAATGGAATAAATATTAAAAATGATATTAAATATATTTTAAATATAATTTATAATTAATTAATAATAAATATATATATTAAAATTTATTTTTAAATTTTTTAAAATATTAATTTAAATAAATTAAATTTTATTAAACTGTTAAAATAATGTTTGAAATTATATACGGAATAAATACTATAAATGAGGTTTTTAAAATAAATCCAAAGATCTTAGTCTGTATATACTTGTTTAAAAAAAATAATAATATTCGTTTAAAAAAGTTAATAAAAAAATTATGTACAAAAGGTATTAAAATAAAATTAAATAATAATAAATTTTTTTTAAATAAAGTTTATAAAAAATCACATCAAGGGATTATTGCTTTAATTAAAAATAAAAAAAAATACAATGAGCATGATTTATTTAAAATTATTAAAAAAAAAAAAAATATTTTAATTTTAATTTTAGATTGTATAAAAGATCCACGTAATTTAGGTGCTTGTTTAAGATGCGCAGAAGCAGCAGGTGTTAATGTTGTTATTATTCCTAAAAATAGATCATCTCCGATTAATTCTACTGTTAAAAAAGTATCTAGTGGGTCAATTTATAATTTAAAAATCATTAAAGTTATTAATATATCAAGAACAATTGTTTTATTAAAAAAACTAAAAATTTTAGTAATAGGTTCTATTATTAATTCTAATAATAATATATTTAAAACAAAATTATCTGGTTCATTAGCTTTAGTTGTAGGTTCAGAAGATAAAGGATTAAGAAATTTAACAAAAAAATATTGTGATATATTGATTAGTATTCCAATGTTAGGATCTATTTCATCACTTAATGTTTCTGTTGCTACAGGAATTATTCTTTTTGAAATAATTAGACAACGTGTATTAACTCAAGATAAAATTAAATTAATTTAATTTAATTTAAATTAAATATTTATTTTTTTAAAATATGGTAAAAAATGTCAATTAAAATAGGAATAAATGGTTTTGGACGAATAGGTCGTGTGATATTTAGAGCCGCTCAGGCATTTAAACAAATAGAAATAGTTGGTATAAATGATATAATACCAATTGATCATATAGCATATATGTTAAAATATGATTCTGTACATGGAATTTTTAAACAAAATATAAAAATAAAAAATGATAACTTAATTATTGATAATAATAAACAAATAAAATGTTTTCATGAAACAAACCCTAAAAATATAAATTGGAAAAAAGTTGATGTAGATGTTGTAATTGAATCTACCGGGTTTTTTTTAAATAAAGAATATGCTAATTATCATATAATATCAGGTGCTAAAAAAGTTGTAATTACTGGTCCATCAGTAGATGATACACCAATGTTTGTTATGGGTGTAAATCATGAAACATATAAAAATCAAAAAATAATATCTAATGCATCATGCACTACTAATTGTGTAGCTCCTATAGCAAAAGTAATACACGATAATTTTGGTATAGTTGAGGCTTTCATGACAACAATACATTCTATTACATCAACACAAAAAACAGTTGATAGTTCATCAATTAAAGATTGGAGAGGTGGAAGAAGTGCGTCGAATAATATTATTCCTTCTTCTACAGGAGCTGCAAAAGCAGTTGGTAAAATAATTCCTGATCTTGATGGTAAAATAACAGGTATATCATTTCGTGTACCTACAATTAATGTTTCTGTTGTTGATTTAACTGTCAGATTAAGAAATTCAACTACATATAAAGAAATTTGTAATGTAATTAAACGTTATTCTAAAAAAGATTTAAAAGGTATATTAGGTTACACAGAGGAAGAAATAGTTTCCAGTGATTTAAATGGAAATAGACTAATTTCAATATTTGATTCAAAAGCCAGTTTAATGTTAAATAATAATTTTGTCAAATTAGTTTCTTGGTACGATAATGAAACAGGATATTCAAATAAAGTATTAGAATTAATTTTATATATATCTAATTATAAATAAAAATAAATTTACAAAAAAAAAGTATTTTTAAAAATATCAGTCAAGATTAAAAAAATTATTTTTAATACTGACTGATATTTAAATGTTATTTAATATTAAAATTATTTATTATAAATATAATTATTTTTACAATTAAAAAAATAAATTTAATACACATAAAATTCATTTTAACCTTTATTATACAATAATTAATTAATTTATTTAAATTATTAATTTAATAAAATTAATTTTTATTAATTTTTTAAAATATATATAAATTTGGGTCGTACAGGATTCGAACCTGTGACCAATTGATTAAAAGTCAACTGCTCTACCGACTGAGCTAACGACCCCATTTAATTAGGTGATGATGGATTTGAACCATCGACCCCCTCCTTGTAAGGGAGGTGCTCTTCCATCTGAGCTAATCACCTATATCTTATATTTTATAAGAAATGTACTTAAATAGTCAACAGTTTTGTAAAAAAAAATTTAAAAAAAATTAATATTAAATTTATTTAAATAACTATAATTTAATTTAATTTTATGATAAAATCTAATTTTATTTAAAATTATTTCATTACTTAAAATAATTAATTAAGTAAATAATTAAATTTAATATTAAATTTTTTATAAATATGATAATTAAAACTCGTTTTGCACCTAGTCCTACTGGATCCTTACATATAGGTAGTATTCGTACTGCTTTATTTTCATGGTTATTTGCTAGAAGCAAAGGAGGAAAATTTGTTTTAAGAATTGAAAATACAGATTGCAAACGTGTTAAACAAAATAGTATAAAATCAATAATTGATAGTATGAAATGGTTAAAAATAGATTGGGACGAAGGTCCTTATTTTCAAACATTAAGAATAAAACGTTATCAGTCAATTATTAATAAAATGATATTACATGGAAAAGCATATAAATGTTATTGTTCAACGGAAAGATTAGAAAATTTAAGAAAAAAACAAATTTTTTTAGGAAAAAAACCTAAATATGATGGTTTTTGTAAAAAAATTAAGAATCATTTAAAAAATAAAAATTATGTTGTTAGATTTAATAATCCTAAAAAAGGATCAGTAATTTTTAAAGATATAATTAGAGGAAATATAGAATTTAAAAATAGAGAATTAGATGATCTAGTTTTACAACGTGCGAATGGCTCATTTACATATAATTTTTGTGTTGTAATAGACGATTTAGATATGAATATAAGTCATATTATAAGAGGTGAAGATCATATTAATAATACCCCTAGACAAATTAATATTTTAAAATCCATAAATGCACAAATACCATTTTATGCTCATTTGTCAATTATATTAAATAATAACGGTAAAAAACTTTCTAAAAGAGATAACGCGTTAAATATTTTGAAATTCAAAGATGAAGGATTTTTACCAGAAGCTATGTTAAATAACATAGTAAGACAGGGTTGGTCACATAAAAATAAAGAAATTTTTAATTTAAGTGAAATGAAAAAATTATTTAATTTGAATGTTATTAGCAAATCACCAAGTTATTTTAATATAAAAAAATTAATTTGGTTAAATCATTATTATATTAAAAATTTACCTAATAAAAAAATTGTAAATAATTTATTATATAATCTTAAAAAAGAAAATATAAATATAATTTCAGGTCCAAAATTATCTAATATTGTAAATATTTTAAAAAAAAATTGTAAAACATTAAAAGATATGGTTGATAAATGTCGTTATTTTTATGAGGATTTTAAATATTTTAATAAAAAAGATTCTATTAAATACTTAAATATATTTAATTTAAACATTTTAAATAAAATTTTAAATAAAATTGATAAAATAAAATATTGGAATAAAATTGATATCAAAAATGCTATTTATGAAACATCTGATGATCTCGGAATTAAATTTAATAAAATCAGTATGCCTCTTCGTGTAGCAATTACTGGTAGTAAATGTTCACCTTCAATTGATATTACATTATTTGAAATAGGTAAGATAAAATCTATAAATAGAATAAAATTCGCTATTAATTTTATTTTAAATAATAAACATTTACATAAGTTTTAAAAAAAAAATAAAAATATAATACTTTTAAAAAATAAAAATATAAATTTAATAAAAGGAATAATTTATTATTAAAATGATATTAATATCAGATGTTAATATAACAGGAAAAAAAATTTTAATACGTTCTGATATGAACACGCCTATTAAAAATGGTAAAATAATTTCATATACTCGTATTATTAAATCTTTAAAAACAATTCAGTATGCCATTAAAAAAAAAGCAATAGTTATTATAGCTTCACATCTAGGAAGACCAAAAGAAGGAATATATAATAATAAATTATCTATGAAACCAATAGTTAATTTTTTAAAAAAACATATTTCTTTACCTATTCGTTTAGTAAAAAATTATATTGATGGATTAGATATTTTACCAAATTTTTTAACAGTTTTAGAAAATGTAAGATTTAATAAAGGTGAAAAAACAAATAATAAACAACTTGCTAAAAAATATTCAAAACTTTGTGATGTATTTGTAATGGATGCTTTTGGCACTGCACATAGATCAGAGGCTTCAACTGTAGGAGTAGGGAATTATTCAAAAATATCTTGTTGTGGTTTTTTATTTAAAAATGAAATTCAAAATCTTAGTAAAATTACTAAAAATCCTTTACGTCCAATGATATCAATAATTGGAGGTTCAAAAATATCTACAAAATTAAATGTATTAAAATATTTATCAAAAATTTCAGATAAAATAATAATTGGTGGTGGTTTAGCAAACACTTTTTTAGCAGCAAAAGGGTTAAATATTGGTAAATCAATATATGAACCTGATTTAATATGTTCAGCAAAAAATATTTTATTAAAAAATAAAAATATATTATTACCTATTGATGTTAAAGTAATTAATACATGTTCTAAATTATCTAATCCATTAATTAAGTCGATTTATGATGTTAAAAATGATGAAAAAATATTAGATATAGGTAATATATCAATTAATCAAATTAATAAAAATTTAAAAAAATCTAAAACTATATTATGGAACGGGCCTTTAGGAGTTTTTGAATTACCTGAATTTCAGAAAGGTACAGAAGCAATAGCTAATTTTATATTAAAAAATAATGTATTTTCTGTAGCAGGAGGAGGAGATACAATTTCTGCAATTGAATTTTTCGGAATTTATGATAAATTATCATATATATCTACAGGCGGGGGGTCTTTTTTAAATTTTATAGAAGGTAAAAAATTACCAGTTATTTCAATGTTAGAAAAATATCCAAAATAATTTTTATAAAAATACTTTATTTAAAAAAATTAATTTTATTAATTAAATTTAAATATTATTAAAATTAATTTAATTATTTTATAAAAAAGGAATAAATTTAAATGTCTAAAATTTTAGACTTTGTAAAACCAGGAGTAATTACAGGTAATGATGTTCAGAAAATTTATAATTATGCTAAAAACCATAATTTTGCTATTCCTGCAGTTAATTGTATAAATACTGATTCAATAAACGCTGCTTTAGAAACAGCTGCTAAAGTACAATCTCCTATAATAATTCAACTATCAAATAATGGTGCAAAATTTATATTAGGAAAAGGAATTAATAATAATAATAAAAAACAAAATAATGCTGTTATAGGAGCAATAAGTGGTGCTCTTCACGTTCATCAAGTTGCACATCATTATGGAGTCCCTGTTATATTAAATACAGATCATTGTTCTAAAAAATTACTTCCATGGATTGATGGTATGTTGGAATATGGCGAGAAATATTATTCTATAACTGGAAAACCTTTATTTTCTTCACATATGATAGATTTATCTAAAAAAACTATAGAATATAATGTTAATGTAAGTTCTAGATATTTTGCTAGAATGTCAAAAATTGATATGACTTTAGAAATTGAATTAGGTTGCACAGGAGGTGAAGAAGATGGAATAGATAATAGTAATATTGATAGTTCTTTTTTATATACTAATCCTAAAGATGTTTCATATGTATATGAACATCTTATTAATATAAGTCCAAGATTTATTATTGCAGCTTCATTTGGTAATGTTCATGGTGTATATAAATCTGGAAATATAAAGTTAAAACCCATTATACTTTATAAATCACAGAAATATATTTCTAAAAAATTTAATTTACCTTTTAACTCACTAAATTTAGTATTTCATGGTGGTTCCGGGTCTAATAAAAAAGAAATACATGAATCTATAAAATATGGGGTGGTAAAAATAAACATAGATACTGATATTCAATGGTCAACATGGAAAGGTGTTCTTAAGTATTATATTAAAAATAAAGATTATTTAAAAACACAATTAGGAAATAAAAAAGGTGTATTTATTCCAAATAAAAAATACTATGATCCTAGAGTTTGGATACGTTATAGTCAAATTTCTCTAAAAAAACGTTTGGAATTATATTTCAAATTATTTAATTCTATTAATGTTTTATAAAAATATTAATAATTTTTTATTTTATTTTAGATTCTGTATAAATGACATGTTTTTTAAAAACTGGGTCATACTTTCTAAGTTTTAATTTTTTTAATAAATTTTTTTTATTTTTAGTAATTGTATAAAAATGATTTGTTCCTTTAGAAGATAAAAGTTTAATTATTTTTATTTTTTTTTTAGACATTTAATTAATTCCCTTATTTATTTGTTTTTTTTTATTTAGTTTAATTTTATTTAAAACTTTTTCAATACCTTTTTTATTTATTATACGAATTCCTTTAGAAGAGACGCGAAGAGAAATAAATTTTTTTTTACTATGTATCCAAAAACGATGATAATTAATATTAGACATAAATTTTCTTTTAGTTTTATTCATTGCATGAGATTTATTATTACCACTTATTGTTTTTTTTCTTGTTATTTCACATATTCTTGACATAATTTAAACCCTTTTAATTATTTTTTAATTTATATTTAATTTTAAAATTTATTTATTTAATAAAAATTAATTTTTTTAATTTTTATTAAATAAATAAATTATATTTTTTAAAATATAACATTTTTTAATTAAAAATTAAATAACTTTAAAAGTTTTACAAATAAATATAATTTTAAAATAATTAAATTTGGTGTGAACATGATAAATCATTTTTTAAAATTTTATTCAGTTAATCCTTTTATATTTAAATTTGGAAAATTATATTTTAGATGGTATGGTTTGATGTATATAATAGGATTTTTTTTTTCTTTATTTTTAGCAAAAAAAAAGTTTAATAATATGAACATTACTTTTATTTCTAAAAAAAATTTAGAAAATTTAATTTATTATATTTTTATAAGTGTTTTAGTAGGAGGAAGAGTAGGTTATGTTTTAATATATAAAACAAAAAATTTTTTAAATAACCCGTTTTATATATTAAAAATATGGTATGGTGGAATGTCATTTCATGGAGGTTTAATAGGGGTGATGTTGACTATTAAAATATTTTTAATTAAAAAAAAAAATAAAAATTATTTAAAAATTTCTGATTTTATTTCTACAATAATTCCAATATGTATTGGACTTGGAAGATTAGGTAATTTTATAAATGATGAATTATATGGAATCATTGCTATTAATTTTCCTATAAAAATTTTATTTCAGAGTTCATTAATAGATGATTTAAAATTTATATCAAAACATTATAAATTTAAATGTTTATTTAATAAATACGGTCGTTTACCCAGACATCCTTCTCAAATTTATGAAGTTATTTTAGAAGGTTTAATTTTATTTATTATTATTAACTGCTTTATAAAAAAAAAAAGACCTAAAGGTAGTGTATCTGGATTATTTCTTACAATATATGGATTATTTAGATTTTTAGTAGAATATTTTAGAAATAATGATTTTAATTTAATTTTATTAAATTATTTTACCATAGGACAAATATTATCATTACCTATGATATTATTAGGTATGTATTTAATTCTTAATTCGTATAAATTTAATTAACTTTTTTTTAAAAAATGTAATAGATTTAAAATATAATTTAAATAAATATGAAAAATAAATAAATTTATTTAATTATAATTTAAAAATTAATTTAATTAAAATAATATTTTATTTTATATAAATTTATTAAAAATTCAAATAATTTATATAAATAAATTAAAATAAATGGTAGGTAATGAATGTCAAATAATAAAGAAAACGAATTTTTAAAAAAAAAAACAGAAAAAAAAAATAAAGAACTAAAAAATGAAAAAAATAAAATTGATGTTAAAAATTATAAAAAAAAATATATTAAACAATTACAAAAGTCTTTAAAAGAAATAAAAACAATATCAAATAATAATTTTTTATTATATAGAGCTGAAATAGAAAATTTAATAAAAAGAAATGAAAAAGATATAGAAAAATCAAATAAATTTGCTATAGAAAAATTTGCTATTGAATTATTACCAGTTATTGATAGTTTAGAAAAAACTATAGAAATTTTTGACAAAAAAAACTTAAAATTAAAACCTATTTTAGAAGGTTTAAATTTAACATTTAAATTTTTATTAAATACTGTTAATAAATTTGGACTTAATGTTATAAATGATGTAAATGTAGTATTTAATCCTAATATTCATCAAGCAATAAATGTAATAGTATCAGATAAACATAAATCTAATTACATTATTAATATAATTCAAAAAGGATATATTCTTAATGGAAGACTTATACGTCCTGCTATGGTAAGTGTATCTAAATAAAACTTAAAGTGTATATAATAATTAATATATTTAAATAACAATTATTATATACACTTAATTTTTTAAAAGATATTTTAAAAAAAAATAATAAATTTAAAAAAATTAAATCATTATTGATTTCCAATTAATAGGTTTTTTAATAATTTTTTTTAAAATAAAATTGGTTTTAGAAAAATGTTTACAACCTAAAAATTTATTTTTAGTTGACGAGGGACTTGGATGATAAGTTTTTAAAACAAAATGTTTATTAGTATTTATAAATTTAATTTTTTTTTGAGCGTAAAAACCCCATAATAAAAAAATAATTCCTTTTAGATGATAGTTGATTATTTTTATAATTATATCTGTAAATATTTCCCAACCTATATTTGCATGTGAATTTGGTTTTTTATGTTCAACTGTTAAAATAGAATTTAATAATAAAACACCTTGATCTGACCAACTTTTTAAACATCCATGTTTAGGTATATTAAAATTATTAACATCTTGATGTAGTTCTTTATAAATATTTTTTAATGAAGGAGGTATTATTATGCCTTTATTAACAGAAAAAGCTAAACCATTAGCTTGATTAAAATTACAATAAGGATCTTGACCTAAAATTACTACTTTAATATTTTCAAAATTAGTAAATTTAAATACATTAAATACTTCATCTGAATTTGGATGTATTATATGTCCATATAATCTTCTTTTTTGAATAAAATTCATCATTTTTGTAAAAAAAGACATTTTTTTAACATCATATAAAACATTAGACCATGTATTCATAAATAAATTATTTTAAAATTAAATTTTTAATTGACTTATATATTAATTATAACTAAAATTAAAAATTATTTTAAAATTAATATAAAATATATAATTTTTAATATATATAAATAATTTATTATTATATATTTTATATAAATTTTTAAAAATATATTTAATTTAAAGAAATTTAATTTTAATTAACATAGTATATACATTTTATATGTATAAATAAATAAATTATATAAATTAATTATTCATTTTTTAAAAAATTTAATATATCAAATATATTATTTAAAAAATTAAAATTTTATTTATATATTAATTAAGGATATATATTTTATGTTAGAAATAAATAAAAATGACAAAACTATTTTAATTGAAGAAGAATTGAAAAAATCTTATTTAGATTATGCAATGTCTGTTATTGTTGGAAGAGCATTACCAGATGTAAGAGATGGTTTAAAACCTGTACATAGAAGAATTTTATTTGCAATGTATGTATTAAAAAATTTTTTTAATAAAAATTATAAAAAATCTGCCAGAATAGTGGGTGATGTGATAGGAAAATATCATCCACATGGAGATTCTGCTGTATATGATTCTATAGTAAGAATGGCTCAATCTTTTTCATTAAGATATAAATTGATAGATGGACAAGGTAATTTTGGTTCTATTGATGGTGATTCTGCAGCTGCAATGAGATATACAGAAATAAAAATGTCAAAAATTTCACATGAATTAATTTCAGACATAGAAAAAAATACAGTTGATTATTATTTAAATTATGATGGAACATATAAAATTCCAAATATTTTACCTTCAAAAATTCCAAATCTTTTAATTAATGGGTCTTCTGGAATAGCGGTCGGAATGGCTACTAACATCCCATCTCATAATATATCTGAAGTTATTGAAGGATGTTTAGCATATATTAAAAATAAAAATATAACTTTAAAAGAATTAATGCAGTATATACCAGGTCCTGATTTTCCAACTTATGGTATAATAAAAGGAGAAAAAGGTATAAAAAAAGCGTATAAAACTGGTTATGGTAAAATATATATAAAAGCAAGAGTAAAAATAAAAAAATATGGAAAAAATGGCAGAGAATGTATTATTATAAATGAAATACCTTATCAGGTCAACAAATCTAAATTGATACAACAAATATCAAAGTTAGTAAAAGATAAAAAAATAGAAGGGATTAGTAATATAAGAGATGAATCAGATCAAGAAGGTATGAGAATAGTATTAGTAATTAAAAAGTTTAGTTTAACTTCTTTTATTTTAAAAAAACTTTTTTTAAATACTCAATTACAAATATCTTTTGGAATAAATATGGTAGCTCTGTGTAAAGGTAAACCTAAATTACTTTCACTTAAAAAGATTATATATTATTTTATTAAACATAGAAAAGAAATAATTGTAAGAAGAACAATTTTTAAATTAAAAAAACTAAAAGAAAGATATAAAATATTAGAAAGTTTATATATAGCTATTCATAATATAGATTATATTATAAATTTAATTTTAAAATCTAAAACACCAAAACAAGCAAAAATCAAATTATTATCTAAATCATGGAATTTTAATAAAAAATTTATTTTATCTAAACATTTTAAAAATATAAAATTTGAAAAACAAATAAAAGAAAAAAAAATAGAAATTAAAAATGATATGTATTATTTAAATAATAATCAAGCAAAAGCTATCTTAAATATTAAATTACAAAATATAACTTGTATAGAAATAAATAATATTGTTAAAGAATACATTATTATTTTTAATAAAATAAATAAACTAAAACAAATATTAAACAATAATTATGAATTAATGAAAATAATAAAATTAGAATTAATAGAGATAAAAGAAAAATATAAAGATAAAAGAAAAACAGAAATAATAAATAATAATAAATATAAATATAATAAAGATATATTAAATAATAAAAATATAATTATAACAATGTCATATAATGGATATATTACATATCAACAAGTTTCAGAATATGAATCTCAACACAGAGGTGGTAAAGGAAAATCTATATCTAATATACAAGAAGAAGATTTTATAAAAATAATACAAACTGCAAATATATATGATAAAATTTTATTTTTTTCTAATTTTGGAAAAGTATATTGGTGTAAAGTTGAAAAAATAAAACAATCAGATAAAAAAAGTAGAGGTTTAAATATATTAAATATAATTTCTTTATCAGAAAAAGAAAAAATAACATTTATTTATCCAATAAATAAATACATTGAAAATTCTTTTATGATTATTGCAACTGAAACAGGAATAATTAAAAAAACTTCATTGATTAATGTTTTTAAAAAACGTAAAAAAGGCATAAAAATTATAAAACTTAAAAAAGATGATATTATAATAGATGTTAATGTTACAAATGGTAATAACGATATTATGTTATTTTCTGCATATGGTAAAGTTATAAAATTTAATGAAGAACAAGTAAAAAATATGAATCGTAATTCATATGGTGTTAAAGGTATTAATATGGTTGAAGGAGATATTATTTCATCTATGGTTATACAAAAAAAAATAAAAAGTACTATATTAACTATAACAAGAAATGGTTATGGAAAAAGAACATATATATCAGAATATCCTTCTAAAAATAGAGCAACACGTGGAATTATTTCAATAAATCTAAAAAATAGAAATATCAGAGTGATTGGATCGATTCAGGTTGAAGATACAGATAAAGTTTGTATTATAACAAATAAAGGAATGTTAGTGGTAATCAATGTTTATGAAATTAATATTGTTAAAAGAAATACTAAAGGTGTTATTTTAATAAAAACAGAAAAAAATGAACGAGTGATTGGAATTAGAAAATTACCTTAATATTTTTATTTGTAATTATAAAAGGTAATATATCATCTTTTCTTAAAGTTAAAATTTCACATCCATTTTTATTTACAACAATTGTATGTTCATATTGTGCAGATATTTTATTATCTTTAGTTTTAACTGTCCATCCATCTTTCATTAAATTAATTTTATTACTTCCTAAGTTTATCATTGGTTCAATTGTAAAAACCATACCATCTTGCAAAGATATATTATTTTCATCAGAATAAAAATGTAAAATTTGAGGATATTCATGAAAAGAAGATCCTATACCATGACCACAATATTCACGTACAACAGAAAATTTTTTAGATTCAACAAAATTTTGAATTTTTTTTCCAATTTCTTTAATTTTTATTCCAGGTTTAATAATTAAAATCGCTAAATATAAACTATCTCTAGCTATTTTACACAATGTTTGTGTAATTTTTGAAGGATTACCAACAAAAAACATTTTAGATGTATCTCCATAAACCCCATCTTTTAATATAGCAACATCTATATTTAGAATATCACCATTTTTAAGAATGTGATCATAATTTGGTATTCCATGACATACAACCTCATTTACAGAAATACAAACAGATTTTGGAAAACCATTATATCCTAAAGAAGCAGATTTTACATTTAAATTCTTTGTTATATATTTATAACACAAATAATCAATTTCTCCTGTACTCATACCAATTTTAATATATGGTTCAATAAATTCTAATACTTTGGCTGATAATCTTCCAACAATTCTTAATTTATTTAGTTTATTTTTTTTTTTAATAAAAATACACATTTATTTATCCTAAATTAAATATTTTAAAAAGTTAATTTATTTAATAAGTTTATGTTATAAATATAACATATATATATTTTAAAAATATATATATGTTATATTTATAACATAAACTTATTAAATAAATTAACTGAGGTTTATTATGTCTAATATTTCAATTCATGAAATGATAAATGCAGGTGTTCATTTTGGACATCAAACTCGTTATTGGAATCCAAAAATGAAACCTTATATATTTGGCGCTCGTAATAAAATTCATATAATAAATTTAGAAAAAACAATATTAATGTTTAACAAAGCTTTGTCAGAAATTAATATTTTATCATCTAAAAAAAAAAAAATATTATTAATAGGTACTAAAAAAGCAGCAAGAACTGCGATAAAAGATACAGCAATTAAATGTGGTCAATATTTTGTTAATTATAGATGGTTAGGAGGAATGTTAACAAATTGGAAAACTGTTAGTAATTCAATTAAAAATTTAAAAAACTTAGAAAATCAATTAAATGATGGTACATTTAAAAATTTAACAAAAAAAGAAGTTATTATAAGAACTAGAAAATTAAATAAATTAGAAAATAGTTTGGGAGGAATAAAAAATATGAATGGCCTTCCTGATGCTATTTTTGTTATAGATGCAAAACATGAAAGTATTGCTATTAAAGAAGCTAAAAATATAAATATACCAATATTTTCTATTGTAGATACTAATTCTAATCCTGAAAATATTGATTTTATTATTCCGGGTAATGATGATTCTAAACGTGCAATAAAACTTTATTTAATAGCATTATCTCATGCTATGAAAAAAATTGAAGATAAAAATTTTATATAAAATATATATAATCAAAATATTATTTTTAAATTTAATTTAAATATTTAATTATTAAATTAATAAAATATATATATTAAAAATTAATATTATTTTTTAAATAAAATAAATTAGGAAATTAAAAATGAATAATATTACTATTGATAATATAAAACATTTACGTAAATTAACTGGAATGAGTATTTTAGAATGTAAAAAATCTCTTATTAAATCAGACGGAAATATAAAAATAGCTATTGATTTAATGCGTAAATATGGAAAAAAAATATCAATAAAAAAAACATATAATAAAACTTCAAATGGCTTAATTTTAATTAAACAATCTAAAAATAAAAAACTTGTAGTTATGTTAGAAATAAAATGTGAAACAGATTTTGTATCAAAAAACATTACATTCCAATTATTTGGAAAAAAAATTATAAATTATATTTTAAATAAAAATATATATAATATAGATTTAATAAATATTAAATTTAAATATCAACTTGAAGATTTAATATCTAAAATTTGTGAAAATATAAAAATTGAAAAAATAAGTTATTTAAAAGGAGAAAGAACAGGATTTTATTTACATAGATCTAATATTGGGGTTATTATCTCATCTACAAAATTTAAACAAAATTTACTTAATAAAATTGCTATGCATATAGTAGCATTTAAACCAAAATATATAAATTTATTAGATATACCACAGAATTTAATCAATCATGAAAAAAATATACAGATGGAAATTGCAGTTAATTCTGGAAAAACACATAAAATATCAAAAAAAATCGTTATCGGAAGAATGAAAAAATTTATAAAAGAAATTACATTAAACAAGCAAGAATTTATTATTGATAATAAAAAAAAAATAAGTCAAATTTTATCGTTAAATAAAACTAAAATAAATAATTTTATTATGTTTTCATTATAAATAAATTTATTTTTTTTTATATTTAATATTTAAATATATTAACTAATTAATAAAATAAATTTTTTAAATCAAAATAAGGTTATATTAATGATAAATAAGATTAATAAAAATATAAATACTAAAATGCATATATGTGTTGAATCATTTAAAAATAAACTAAATGAAATAAGAACAAGTAGAGCCTCCCCTGATTTTTTAAAAAAAATAAATATTAAATGTTATGGTAAAAGTTACACTTTAGATAAATTATCTAACATTACTACTGATAACTATAATTCTCTTTCTATAACTGTATTTGATATTAAATTATTAAAATTAATAAATAAATCTATTTTATCTTCAAATTTAGGTTTAAATCCAATAATTATAAATAATATAATTAAAGTTCATATACCTCAAATTAATGAAAATAGAAGAAAAGAATTAATAAAATTAGTTAAAAAATATTCAGAAAATAGTAAAATTGCAATAAGAAATATAAGAAGATATTATAAAATAAAAATAAAATTTTTAAATAAAAAAAAAATAATTAATAAAGATGATAACAATAAATTGCAACATGAAATACAAAAAATAACAGATATGTATATTAAAAAAATAAAAATTTTATTTTTAAATAAAGAATATACATTATCAAAATTTATATAAAATAATTTTTTAATAAAATTAAATATTATATTTAAAATATTTATAAATTTTTTTATTTTTTTTAAATAAAATTTATTAAATTTAATTAAAATAGGTTGTATTTATGTTAGAACCAAAATTTGTTCATTTAAGAGTACATAGTGATCATTCTATGATAGATGGGATTATTAAAATAAATAGTTTAATTAAAAAAGCAATTGATCTTAAAATGCCGTCAATTGCTATTACAGATTTTTTTAATTTATGTGGTTTAATTAAATTCTATAAACAATCTTATAATGAAGGTATAAAACCAATATTTGGAGCTGATATTTTATTATATAATAATATTTTAGAAAATGAAATATCAGAATTAACTATTTTAGCATCAAATAATACTGGTTATAAAAATTTAATTTCTATTATTTCTGATGCGTATAAAAATGGTTATAATATAAATGGACCTATAATAAATAAAGAATTACTTATCAAATATAATGAAGGTTTAATTTTAATTTCAGGTGCTAAAAATGGTGATCTTGGAAAATGTTTAATTAGAAATAATTTAATAAATGTTTCAAAATGTTTATTATTTTATAATAAATATTTTTTAAATAGATATTATATAGAACTTATAAGAACTGATAGACACAATGAAGAATATTATATATCTTTAGCTTTAAATTTATCTCAAAAATATGGATTTCCATTATTAGCTACAAATGATGTACGTTTTATTAAATCATCAGATTTTGAAATATATAAAATTAAAATTGCTATAAATAAAGGAATTACAATAAATGAATATGAGATTTTAAATAGTTATAGTTCTAAACAATATATGAGAAGTGAAAAAGAAATGTTAGAATTATTTTCGGATATTCCAGAATCTTTAACAAATACTGTAGAAATTGCTAAAAAATGTAATGTTACAATAAAATTAGGTAAATATCATTTACCAATTTTTAAAACAAATAAAATTTCTAATGAAAATTATCTTATCTCTTGTGCAAAAAAAGGTCTTAAAAAAAAATTATTATATATATTTCCTAAAAAAGAAATTAGATATACACAAAAAATAATTTATAAAAAAAGATTAAAATCAGAACTTAAAATAATAAATAAAATGAAATTTGCAAGTTATTTTCTTATTGTTATGGATTTTATAAAATGGGCTAAAAATAAAAATATACCAGTAGGACCAGGAAGAGGATCAGGTGCAGGATCTCTTGTAGCTTACGCTTTAAATATAACTGATATAAATCCTATTAATTTTGACTTATTATTTGAAAGATTTTTAAATCCAGAAAGAATATCTATGCCAGATTTTGATATAGATTTTTGTATGGAAAAAAGAGATAAAGTGATAGATTATATATCATTAAATTATGGTAAAGATTATGTTTCTCAAATTATAACATTTGGAACAATGACTGCTAAAGCAGTTATAAAAGATGTTGGTAGAGTATTAGGTCATCCATATTCTTTTGTAAATAAAATATCTAAATTAATTCCAAATGATTATGGAATAAATATTGATAAAGCATTAATTAAATCATCTCAATTTAAATTAATATATGATAATAATGCAGAAGTAAAAATATTAATAAATATAGCAAAAAAACTTGAAGGAACAATACGTAATTTTGGAAAACATTCTGGAGGAGTGGTTATTGCGCCATCTAAAATTACTGATTTTTCTCCTATTTATTGTGACTCTTATGGAAAAAATATTATTACACAATTTGATAAAGATGATATAGAATCTATAGGTTTAGTAAAATTTGATTTTTTAGGATTGCGTACTTTAACAGTAATAAATAAAACTTTATTACTTTTAAATAGTATGCGTTTACATAAAAAATTAACACCAATTAAATTAAAATATATTAATTTAAATGATAAAAAAATATTTAATATTTTAAAAAAATCAGAAACTACTGCAATATTTCAATTAGAATCTAAAGGTATGAAAGATCTTATAAAACGTCTTAAACCAGATTGTTTTGAAGATATAATAGCATTAGTAGCTCTTTTTAGACCAGGTCCTTTACAATCAGGAATGGTAGAAAAATTTATATCTCGTAAACATGGAAGAGAATCGATATTTTATCCAAGCAAAAAATGGCAACATAACTCTCTTAGAAGTATTTTACATAACACTTATGGTGTTATTCTATATCAAGAGCAAGTCATGAAAATTGCTCAAATATTAGCAGGTTATACATTAGAAAAATCTGATATTCTTAGAATAGCGATGGTTAAAAAAAATAAATATGAAATGAATAAACAACGTTATTTTTTTAAAAAAGGCTCTATTAAAAATGGAATAGATAGTAAACTATCTATGAAAATTTTTGATATTTTAGAAAAATTTTCAAGTTATGGATTTAATAAATCTCATTCAACTGCATATGCTTTAATAACTTATCAAACTTTATGGTTAAAAACTTATTTTCCTTCTGAATTTTTATCTTCTGTTATGACATCTGATATTGATAATACAGAAAAAATAATAGAAATTGTTCAAGAGTGTTTCAGAATAGGTATTAAAGTTTTACCTCCTAATATAAATATTAGTGAATATCATTTTACTGTAAATAAAGATGGTAATATAATTTATGGCATGGGGGCTATAAAAGGAATTGGAAAAAATACTGTTAATTTAATTATAAATTCAAGAAATAAAAATGGTAATTTTTTAGGAATTTTTGATCTTTGTTCTAGGTTAAATATTAAAAAAGTAAATAAAAGTATATTAGAAAAATTAATATTTTCAGGATCTTTAGATTGTTTTGGAATAAGTAGATATATATTAATTAATTTAATTAATTATTTACTTAAAGCTTCAAATCAACATATTAAAAATAATTTTACATGTCAATCAGATATGTTTGGTATTTTATATAAAAACTCAACATATATAAAAAAATTACATAAATTTTCAAAAATAAATAATATTCAAACAATTCTTGATGGTGAAATAAAAACCCTCGGTTTTTATTTAACAAGTCACCCTATTCTTATTTATTTACAAGAAATTAAATATTTTAAAAAAATTACATATATTAAAAATATTCAAGAAAATAATACAAATAATATAATAAAAACTATAGGTTTAATTATTTTTAATAAAACAAAAAGAACAAAAAATGGAAATATTATATGCAATTGTATAATAGACGACAGATATGTACGACTAGAATTAATTTTATTTAAAAATACTTTCATGAAATATTCTAATTTAATAGTTAAAAATAAAATTATTATTGTTACAGGAAAAATTTTTTATGATAAATTTAATTTTAAATTTAAAATGAATGTTTATAAAATCAACGATATAAATACAGAACGTGAGAAATATGCTAAAAGATTAAAAATATTAATTAAAAATATAACATTTAATGAACATTTAATTTATAAAATAAAATCATATATAAAAGAATGTTTATTTGGCTCTGTTCCTTTATATTTTTATTATAATAAAAATAATAAATATAATTGTTTTTATTTTTTAAATAAATATAAAATAAAACCTACAAATAATTTAATAAATAATTTTAAAAAAATTTTTGGTTCAGAAAATGTTAATATTGAATATTAATTAAAAGTAATTATTAATTTAAAATAATTAAATAAATAATATTTATATATGTTAAATGTAATTAAATTTAAAAAATTAAAATAATGAAATGGTATTTTTGGTTAAATAAATATTATATTAAAATAATAAATAGTTATAAAAATGGCTATGGACATAATTCTTTAATAATACATAGTAATTTTAAAAATGGTAAAAAATCATTATGTTATTATATTATTCGTTGGTTAATGTGTAATAAACCTTATAAAAAACAAAGTTGTGGCAGTTGTCAAGATTGTAAGCTTATGATATCTAATAATCATCCTGATTATTATAAATTAGATTTTAAAAAAAAAATTGGTATAAATGATATTAGATTAGTAAATGAAAATATATATAATAAATCTAGACAAAATGGTTCTAAAATTATTTTTCTTAATAACGCATCTCTATTACAAGACAAAGCATCTAATGCTTTATTAAAGATTTTGGAAGAATCTCCACAAAACACTTATTTTATATTTTCATGTAATTGCATATCTAAACTATCTAAAACTTTATTAAGTAGATGTATATGTTTAAATATAAATAAAATAAATGAAAAAAAATCTTTAACATGGTTGAAAAAAAAAAATACCAGATTAAATGAAATTTCTATTATTTCAGCTTTAAGAATATGCAGTGGTTATCCATTAGAAGCTGACATATTACTTAAAAATAAAAATTGGATTGAAAGACAAAATTTATGTAGATTACTAAATAATGCATTAATAAATAATGATTTTATATCTTTGTTACCTCAATTAATTCTTTATCCTGATAATAGAATAATATATTGGTTAATTAGTTTTATTGTAGATGCTATTAAATATAGTTTAAATTTAAAAAAATTTATATCAAATATAGATAAATTATATATAATAAAAAATTTAAATAAAAAATTTAAATATAAAATTCTTTTATATCAATATAAAATGTGGTTAAATTTTTTTATAAATTTAAACAATATTAACAATATTAATAAAGAAATTTTAATATTAAATATTCTTATAAAAATTGAAAATAATTTTTTTTTTATTTAAAAAAATTAAATATTATTTTATTTTAATTTTAATTATTTTTATAATTAAAATTAATAATTTAACTTTAATATTAAAAGTAAATTTAAACTTAAAATGAAAAAAAAAAAAAAAACATCATCTTCTCTTATTTTTAAAAATAAAAAAATTTTTTATAAATATAAAATTAAAAAAGAAATAGAAGCTTCTTTAGTTTTAAAAGGATGGGAAATAAAATCAATTAAAAATGGAAAAATTGATATTAGTAATAGTTATATTACTATTAATAATAGAGAAGCTTATCTTGTTGGCTCTGTTTTTAAACCTTTAAATAATGTTGCTTATATTAATACAGATGATTCAAAAAGAATTAAAAAAGTTTTGTTACATAAATTTGAAATAAATAATCTTTTATTGAAAATTAAAAAAGAAAATTGTACTATAGTTGTACTTTCTCTATATTGGAAAAATTCATTTGTTAAAATGAAAATTGGACTTGCAAAAGGAAAAAAAAAATATGAAAAAAGAGATTGTATTAAAAAAAGAGAATGGAAAATTAGTAAAAATAAAATTATCAAAAATAAAAAAAAATATAATTGATATTTTTTTAAATATACCTTATATTATATAAGGGGCTGATTATTGGATTCGACGTAATTTTATATTATTTAATTTGCATGTCGAGAGATAAAGTAACTCGTTAAAACTAATTAAAATAAATGCAAAAGAAAAATTTCAAGAATATGTTGCTTTGGCGGCTTAATTCAGAAAATTAAAACTGAATATTCCCTCATTATTCATTTTATCTCTTAAATAGAATAAAAGAGGTCATTAATAAGAGATAATACTTTTAATATTTTGATATTTTTAATAAAGGTATTTATTTAAAAAATATAAATTCTTATAATTTGTGTCTGTCCTTATTTTAAGATATAAAAAAAGACAGTACTAAACATGTAGATATTAAAAAATATTAATTTCGGACGCGGGTTCAAATCCCGCCAGCTCCAAAATAAATAAATATTATATTATTAGTTTATTATAAAATTAATTTTTTTTAAATTATGTTTTTAATATCTGTTTTTGTTGATTTATTTAACATCTTTTTTAAAAAAATTTTAGATTCAAAAAAATTTGATTTTCTTATAATATTTTTAATATTAGGTATAGAAGCAGAAGACATACTAAATTCATCTAAACCCATACCTAATAACAATTTAGTTGCATTTTCATCCCCTGCAAGCTCTCCACACATACTTACTAATTTACCAGAATAATGAGAAGATTTAATAACTTTATTTATTAATTTAATAATAGACATAGAAATTGGATTATATAAATAAGAAATCATTTCGTTACCTCTATCTACTGCTAAAGTATATTGTGTTAAATCATTAGTACCGATACTTAAAAAATCCACTTCAAATGATAAACATTTTGAAATTAATGCAGAAGAAGGTGTTTCTATCATAATACCTATTTCTATATTTTCATCAAATAAAATATCTTTATTTCTTAATTTTTGTTTTATTATAAATATTTCTTTATTTAATAAACGCAATTCTTCTAATTCAATTAACATAGGAAACATAATACATAATTTACCAAATGCTGAGGCAAGCAAAATAGCTTTTAATTGAGATATAATAATTTTATTGTTAATAACTGATATACGTATACCTCTACATCCTAAAAATGGGTTTTCTTCTTTTTTAATATTTATATATGAAATTTGTTTATCACCACCAATGTCAATAGTACGTATTACTTTTTTATTATTATTCATAGATTTAGATATTTTTTTATATATATCTAATTGTTCTTTTACACTTGGTAATGAATTTTTATTTATAAAAATAAATTCAGATCTATATAATCCTATTCCTTCAGATCCATTTTTTTTTGATTTTGAAATATCTTTAATATTATTAATATTTGAACATATTTTTACTTTGTGTTTATCAACAGTAATTGCAGGTAAGTTCTTAATTTTATTTAATTTTTTTCTTTTTATAAAATAATTAAATTTCATTATTTTTAATTTTTTTATGATATTTAATTCTGGATTTATATAAATTTTATTATTTATTGCATCTAATATTATATAATCTCCATTATTAACATGTTTTGTAATATTAATAGTTCCTACTATAGCTGGTATTTCCAATGAACGTGCTATAATAGATGAATGAGAAGTTATACCACCAATATCTGTTATAAATCCTTTTATTTTATCTTTATTAAATTGTGCAATTTCATAAGGACTAATATCAAACGCAATTAATATTGACTTTTCATTTACATTTTCTATATCAATTATAGGTATATTTAAAATATTTCTTATAAGTCTATCACCTATATCATAAATATCAAAATTTCTTTCTCTTAGATATTTATCTTTAATTAATTTAATATTTTTTATTTGTTTTTTAATTACATTATTAACTGCACAATCAGCACTTATTAAATGAGTTCTAATCATATATAATATATCTTTTTCAAATTCTATATCTTCTAAAATCATTAAATGACTATTAAATATAAGTTCTTTATCTTTTTTAATAATTTTATTTTTTTTTTTTTTTATTTTTTTAATTTGATTTGATGTTTTATTTATTCCAAAAATAAATTTTTTTATTTCTTTTTCTATTTGATGTGATTTTATTTTTTTTTTATTTAAAACTATTTTTTCTTTTTTAATTATCAAAGCTTTTCCAAAAGCAATACCTGGTGATACTGAAATACCCGAAAACATAATTATACCTTATTTATATAATTTTATTTAAAAATAAATTAATCCATTTTTAATATAAATTTAATTAAATAATTAACTGCTTTATATTCATCTTCACCTTCAGCAACAATTTCAATTGTAGTATTTTTTGACAAATCAAGTGATTGCATTTTAAATAAACTCTTTAAATTAGCTATTTTCCCTTTTGAATTTATTGTTATATCTGAAGTAAATTTTTTAGCTTCTGTTACTAACATAGCTGCTGGACGAGTATGAATACCATTTTCAGCATATATTTTAACTTTTTTTTGGTACATTTTTAACCTAATTAATTAATTTAAATTTTTTATTTTAAATTTATTTTTTTTAAAATAATATAAAAATTATATTTTATTTTAAAAAAAAATATTATTTTTATAATTATTTTAAATAATGTTAAATAAAAAAAAACTATTTTCAATATAAATATATTATTAATTTTAATAAAAATTTATAATTTCCAAAAAAAACAAAATATTTCTTAATTAAATAATTTTATTATATTTTAATTCTTTTTTTATATATGCATAATAAATAGGAGCTGCTATTAAACCTTCTAATCCAAATAAAGATTTTAAAATAATCATAGCTAATAATAATTCCCATGATTTAGAATTTATATTTTTTCCCACTATTTCTGCGTTTAAAAAATATTCTAATTTATGAATAAATATTAAATATATTAACATAAAAATACCAACAATAAATGATATATAAAAAGCTGAAATAGTAATCATAGTATTAGAAATAATATTTCCTATAATAGGAAATAAACCAAAAATAAAAGTAGCTAAAATAAGTTCTTTTATAAAAGGAATTTTAATTTTTAAAAAAATAAATAAAATTATCATAATTAATGTTGTTAACATTGTATTTAAAAATGATACTTTAATTTGAGCGTAAATAACATTATTAAAAGAATCATAAAGATTAATTACTCTTTTAGATAATTGATGCATAAAATAAGATTTTTTTTTTAATGGTTTATTTAAAGACACAGATAAACCTAAAATTAAACCAAGAAACATCATGATTAATCCATTTAAAAATGAATCAAAAAACTTTTTAAATATATTTAAATTTGATTTTATAAAAGAAAAAATAAAATATTTAATTTTTTCTGTACTTTCAGGACAAAAAGTTAAGAAATAATCTGGAATTAAGTTTTTAATCATTATAAATATATCATCTTTTACATATTTAAAATTATTTTTTTTTGATATTTCAAATTTTAAACAATTAAATATATTAACAATACCAATTGAAATAGTTAAAATTATTAATAATGTAATTATTGTTATTATTATTAATCTGGCTCTATTAACACCTAAATATTTTTCAAGAAATGATGGTGTTAAAAATAAAATTGTTTGATATACAAAAAATCCTGATATAAAACATGTAAATAAATGCAATGGTATCATTAATGTTATAAAAATCGAAATTAATATATACGAAATAACTTTAAGGTGTTTTTTAGTTATGTTCATGTTATTTCCTGTTATTTATCAAAATAAATATAAATATGTTTATATAAAATAAAAAAATTAAATAATAAATATTTATATATCAAAATATAAATAATTTATTTATAGTTAAGGAGAAACAGGGATTTGAACCCTGGAAGGAGTTCTCCTTACGATTTTCGAAATCGTTCCGTTTAACCACTCCGGCATTTCTCCTTAATTTATAATACACTTAATTTAATTTTTTACAATAATATATTATTATAATTATAATATATACAATTTTATAAATTAAATTAATTTTAAATAAAAATATTTTACCAAATAAAAATTTAATATTATTTAAAAAAATTAATTTTATAATTTCATTTTATAATTTAAATTTTATATAAAATATTAATTAAATATTTTATTTTATATATAATCACTTTTTTTAAAATATATTAAAATATTTTTAAAATATAAAATTAATAAATAAAATTTAATTTATTAGATGTTTAAATAAATTTAAGATTTATAATACGATTTTTAATATTATAGCCAGAAATTTTAATTTTTATAAAATCCCCAAGTTTTAATTTATTTTTAAATTTATTATTTAATATTTCAAAATTATTTAAATATCCTTCTACTTCATTATCTAATTTAAATATTAACCCTTTTACAAAAGATATAATTTTTCCTTTTACTATAGAGTTATTTTTATTTTTATTTAAATATATTTTAAATGGATCTTTATTTAATTGTTTAATTCCTAATGAAATACGTTCTTTTTCAGGATCCACTTGTAAAACACAACAAGAAATATTTTCACCTTTTTTATAATTAATATTTGATTTATCGTAAGATATTTTCCATGAAATATCTGATAAATGTACTAAACCATCTACACCTTTATCTAAACCAACAAAAATTCCAAAATCAGTTATAGATTTTACTTTACCTTTTACTATATCACCTTTATTAATATATTTTGAAAATTCTTTCCATGGGTTTATTTTACATTGTTTTAATCCTAATGATATACGACGACGTTTTTCTTCTATATTTAATATCATTATTTCAACATTATCATTTATTTTTACTACTTTAGATGGATGAATATTTTTATTTATCCAATCCATTTCTGAAATATGTACTAACCCTTCTATTCCTTCTTCTATTTCTACAAAACATCCATAATCTGTTAAATTAGTAACTATACCATGTTTTTTACATCCTTTTGGATATTTATTTGCAATAGATATCCATGGATCAATTCCTAATTGTTTTAATCCCAGAGATACTCTTGTACGTTTTTTATCAAATTTTAAAATTTTAACAGTTATTTTATCACCTATATTAATAACTTCACTTGGATGTTTAATACGTCTCCAAGATATATCAGTAATATGTAATAAGCCATCAATACCCCCCATATCAATAAAAGCACCATAATCAGTAATATTTTTAACAATTCCTTTGATTTTTTCACCTTCTTTTAACGTTTTTAAAATTTTATTTCTTTCAATATTATTTTCATTTTCAATAATAGCTTTACGAGAAACAACGATATTATTTCTTTTTTTGTCTATTTTAATAACTTTAAAATCAAAATTTTTTCCTTCTAAATTTATAGTATCTTTTAAAGGACGAATATCTACTAAAGAACCAGGTAGGAAGGCACGAATATTGTTAATTTCTACTGTAAAACCACCTTTTACTTTACCATTAATAGTTCCAATTACTGATTGAGATTTTTCATATGATTTTTCTAACATCAACCAATCTTCATGTCGTTTTGCTTTTTCTCTAGATATTAAAGTTTCACCAAAACCATCTTCTAATGCATCTAATGAAACATCTACTTTATCACCAATTTTAATTTCTAATTCCCCTTGAGAATTAAGAAATTGTTCAATTTTTATTACAGATTCAGATTTTAAACCAGTGTCTAAAACAACCACATCTTTTAATATAGATATAACATTACCTTTAATAATTGAACCAGGTTTAATATTTATTTCTTTCATTGATTTTTCTAACAATTGAGAAAATGATTCTATCATATTTTTATTTTTTTTAAATTTAATAAATAAATATTTTAATATATTATTTATTGTTAATAAAATATTTAATTTGATGAAAAAACTAAATATATAATATTTATTATAATAAAATTTATATAAATTATTTTATATATTATTAAAAATAATTTTATAAATAAGGATCATTATATCCAATATTTTTCATAATTTTAGATTCTAAATTTTCCATATAAATAGCTTTTTTATATATTAAGTGATTATACCCTAAAAGGTGAAGTAAACCATGAATGAATATATGAGCCCAATATGATTTTAAATTTTTTTTTAGTTTTTTAGATTCTAAATATATTATTTTTTTACATATTATTAAATCACCTATAAATAAAGTTTTAAAATCTTTAGGGGGGTAAAATGGGAAAGATATAATATTAGTAGGTATATTTTTACCTCTGTATTTTAAATTCAAAATTCTACTTTCTTTTTTATTTACAATACGTATTGTAATTTTTGATAATTTTTTAATAACAATATAATCAGATTTAGACCAATTTATAAAATCATCCTTACTAGGAATCCAACCATTTTTATTACAAGCTATTTGAATATTTAAAATTAATTTTTTCATTTAAATTTTTATTGAATTTTAAAAGTTTTAAAAATTTTTAATGTATTTTAAATTTTTTTATTTTAATACTTGTTTTATTTGAGAAAAATCAGCTATTTTTAACATTAAATTGTATAATTTATATAATAAATTTATTCTATTAGTACGTAAGTAAAAATTTTTAGAAATAATAATAACATTATTAAAAAAAACATATATAGATTTATTAATCTTATTGATTTCCAATATAGCATCATAATAAAGACCTTTATAAATCATTGAATTAACTTTTTTAATCAAATGTAATGAATCATATGTTAAATTTATTTCATTTGGATCAATTAATAAATATTTATTTATGTAAATTTTTGAAAAATTAAAATTCCTAAATAGAATATTTTGTATTCTTTTATTAATTTTAATTATTAATTTAAATTCTTTTGAATAATAAATTTTATTAATTATTTTTAATTTTAAATTAAAATCTTTAATATATTTTTTACTTTTTATTAAAGATTTAATTATGTTTTTTTTATGTCCTTTTTTATTATACAAAATTATTAATCTAGAAATAAAAAAATTAATAACATAAAATATAATTTTTTTAAAATTTAATATTTTATTTTTATATAAAGAAACTGCTTTAAATATTAACAAATTAATATTAATGTCCAAATTTTTCTCTATTATTATTCTTAATATACCTAACGCTGATCTTCTTATGGAGAAAGGATCTTTATTTGAATTTTTAATTTTTTTAATTGTAACAAAACCTACTATATTATCCATTTTATCTGCTATTGATACAGCACATGATACTAAATGATTTGGAATTTTATCTTTTGAAAAACGTGGATAATATTGTTCTTTTTGAGAAATACATACTAATTTTGTTTCTTTATCATGTTTAGCGTAATACATTCCTACTATACCTTTCATATTATTAAATTCAAAAACCATTCTCGTTACTAAATCACACTTAGATAATAAACCAGCTCTTTCAGATTGTTGAATGTTTGTACCAATTTTTTTTGCTATCCATGAAGATAGTTTTTTAATTCTATAACTTTTATCTTTTAATGTTCCAAGTTTATTTTTAAATAAAATTAAATTTAAATCTTTTAATCTATCTTCTAATTTTTTTTTTTTATCTATTTCTAAAAAAAAATTAACATCTGAAAATTTAGAATTAATTATTTTTGCATTATCAAATATAATTTTTGTATTATTATTTGATAAAATATTTACAACAAATATAAAATAATTTATCAAAAAATTTTTAAAATTATAAATTGGAATATATTTTTTAAATGATTTAATTATAAATATCAATATTTCATATGGAATAGATAAAAATTTTTTTTTAAATTTTGATATTAAAATTACTGGCCATTCTACTAAAGAAGTAATTTCATTTATACATTTTTTATTAATAAATATTTTATATTTTAGTTTTTTTGAAAAATTTTTTATTTCTGTTAAAATATATTTTTTTCTTTGTGTAAAATCAACTATAACACATCCTTTATTAAATAAAATATTTTTATATTGTTCTGCGTGTTTAAGAAAAATAATTTTATTACCATTAAATCTATGTCCGTATACTATACGATTAGAATATATTCCTAATATTTTACCATATATTAGTATATCATCTAACATAATAGTAATTGTATGAACTGGTCTAATAAACTTAATATTATTATTCCATCTCATAATTTTTAAAAAATTCATATTATTTACAGATTTTTTTATAATTTTATAAAGTAATTTACTTACATTTTTTCCTTTTAAAATTGATTTATAAAAACACCATTTTCCATGATAATTAAAAATTATTGAAGATTCTTGAATCTTAATTCCTATTTTTCTTGCCCATTGTTGTAATGCATTTGAATAATTATTAAATTTATTATCAATATTTTTAATATAAGGACCTTTATTGTTAATATTAAAATTTAATTGTTTATAATTTATTCCAGTAATCTTTACTGCAATACGACATGGTGTAATAAAACAATATATTTTATTATATAAAATAAAATATTTATTAAATTCATTTTTAATATAAAATTTAAAATTTTTAGCAAAATATTTAAATTTTTTATGAGGTAATTCATCTGTACCTATTTCAAATAAAAAAGTATGTTTATTCATTTTATTATTTATATAATTTATTATTACAAATAGGAAAATTTAATGATTTTCTAAAAAAATAATAAGATTTAGCTATAGATTTTGTTAAAGTTCTTATTTCTAAAATATATCTTTTTCTTTCACTTACAGAAAGTATATTTCTAGCATCTAATAAATTAAAATTATGAATTGCTTTTAGTGCGAGTTCATATGCAGGAATTGGAAGAGGTTTATTTTTATTAATTAATTTTTCTGATTCTTGTTTATATTTTTTAAAATTATTTAATATAAATTTTATATTTGAATATTTGAAATTATATTTCGATATTTCTATTTCATTTTGATAAAATAATTCACCATAAGTAATTATTCCTTCTAATCCATAACCCCAAATTAATTTATAAACATTATTTACATTTTGTATATTCATAGATAATCTTTCAAGTCCATAAGTAATTTCTACTAAAACAGGAAAACATTCAAAACCTCCTACTTGTTGAAAATATGTAAATTGTGTTATTTCTATTCCATTTAATAAAACTTCCCATCCAATTCCCCAAGATCCTAAAGTTGGGTTTTCCCAATTATCTTCTACAAATATTAAATCATTAATATTTAAATTTAAACCAACATACAATAAAGATTCTAAATATATATTTTTAATATTATGTAACGAAGGTTTAATTATAACTTGTAATTGATAATAATGATGTAATCTGTTTGGGTTTTTACCATACCTTCCATCACATGGTCTTCTTGTAGATTGTACATAAATTGCTGAAATTGGTTCAGGTCCAATTGCTCTAAGATAAGTTATAGGATGAGATGTACCAGCACCGACTTCAATATCTATTGGTTGAATTAAAATACAACCATGCTTAATCCAAAAATTTTGAAGAGATAATATCAAACCTTGAAATGTTTTTGTATCATATTCTTTCATATATATATTTAATTTTATATAATTGTTACATATTAAATTTAATGTGTAATAATTAATTTTTTATATTTTTATTTAAATTTTTTAAAAATTATTTAATTTTAATATTTAATAATTAGAATTTTTTGGAATTCTAGGAAAAGGAATTACATCACGTATATTTTTTAAACCTGTTATATACATAATTAATCTTTCAAAACCCAAACCAAAACCTGAATGAGGTACAGTTCCATATATTCTTAAATCACGATACCAATCATATTCTTTTTTATTAATATTCATTTCTTTAAATCTAATATCTAATTTATTTATACGTTCTTCACGTTGAGATCCGCCAATTATTTCACCAATATTAGGAAACAAAAAATCTATTGCAGCAACAGTTTTATTATCTTTATTAATTCTCATATAAAAAGCTTTTATATCTTTAGGATAATCTCTTATTATAATTGGAGATTTAAAATAAATTTCTGTTAAATATTTTTCGTGTTCAAATGATAAATCTTTACCATTAAATATTTTATTTTTAAAATTATAATTATTTTTTTTTAAAATTTTTATTACTTCATTATATTTAATTTGTAAAAAATCTAATTTTATAAATTTTTTTAATCTAATTAAAATTTCATCATCTATATTATTTTTTAAAAATAAAATATCTTCTTTTCTTTCATTTATTACTGTATTTATTATATATTTTATCATATTTATAGATAACAATATTATATCATTTAATTTATAAAATGCAACTTCAACTTCAATCATCCAAAATTCAGAAAGATGTCTATTTGTATTAGAATTTTCTGCTCTAAAAACAGGTCCAAAATTATATATTTTGGATAAACAACAAGCATAACTTTCACAATTTAATTGCCCAGAAACTGTTAAAAATGATTTTTTACCAAAAAAATCATTTTTATAATCTATTTTTTTTTTTTTATTTATAAATATATTATTGAAATTTAATGTTGATACTTTAAATCTTTTACATGAAGATTCAGGATTAGAAGATGTTATTAATGGAGAAGCTAACCAAAAAAAACCATTTAAATCCATAAATTTATGTATTGCATTTGCAGCACTATGTCTTATACGTGCTACCGATCCTATTAAATTTGTTCTTGGTCTAAGATGTGATACATTTCTAAGATATTCTAAACTATGTCTTTTAGAAGATATAGGATAGTTACCAGGGTTTTTTATCCATCCTATTAAATTAATTACATCAGCAATAATTTCATATTTTTGATTTATTCCTTTGGAGTTTACAATTCTACCTGTAACAGAAATAGAACATCCAGGTGTTAATTTTAAAACAATATTTTTATAATTTGTTATTTTTTTTTTAACCACAATTTGAATAGAAGAAAAACATGTTCCATCATAAAGAGTAATAAAAGATATTCCTAATTTTGAATGTCTTTTGTTTCTAACCCATCCTTTTAAAATTATTTTTTTATTTATTGGTATTAATCCTTTAATTAAATCTACAATATAAACAATTTTCATATCCTTGATCTCTTAATTAAAATACAATATTAATTGTAATAATAAAATTTATTGAATTTATATTATACTTTATACATAATAAAGTATATAATGAATATTATAATCAAAATATTTAAAATATTTTAAAGATATAAATATTGATTTTAATTTATAGGTAAAAAATGATTTTTACTAAATTAGTATTAATAAGACATGGTGAAAGTTTATGGAACCAAGAAAATAAATTTACTGGATGGACTGATGTTAATTTATCTAAATATGGTAAAAAAGAATCTAAAAATGCAGGTAAAAAATTAAAAAATAAAAAATTTATATTTGATATAGCATATACATCAATGTTAACTAGAGCTATTCACACTTTATGGATTTTACTGTATACATTAAATACAGTATGGATACCTGTAAAAAAAACATGGCGTTTAAATGAAAGACATTATGGGTATTTACAAGGTATGAATAAAGATTTAGCTGTTAAAAAATATGGAATAGAAAAAATAACAAGATGGCGTAGAGGGATTAATGATTTACCCCCAAAAATAAATAAAAATGATAAAAGATTTCCTGGAAATGATAAAAAATATTTAAATATAGATCAAAATCAATTACCTTTATCTGAAAGTTTATTGTTAACTATTAAAAGAATTATTCCTTATTGGAAAGAAGAAATTTTACCAAAAATAAAAAATGGTTCAAAAGTTATTATTGTAGCTCACGGTAATTCTATTAGAGCTTTAATTAAAATAATTGATAATTTAAATGAAGAAAATATTTTAAAACTAGATATTCCAACAGCTAAACCTTTAGTTTATGAATTTGATAATAATATAAAAGTTATTAAAAATTATTATATTTAAAAAATTTAACTTCTAAAAATTAAATTCATTTTTTTTTCTATCTTTTTAATATTTATAAGTTAAATTTTTAAATAACTAAATTATTTTAACTTTGTTTTAATTCTTGATGATTTTCCTGTGCGGTTTCTAATATAATACAGTTTAGATTTATTAATAATACCGTATTTTTTAATTGAGATTTTTTTTATAATATTTGAAAATTTTTCAAAAACTCTTTCAACACCTTCACCATTAGAAATTTTACGTATAGTAAATGAAGAATTTATACCTCTGTTTCTTATAGCAATAACAACACCTTCAAAAGTTTGAATTCGTTTTTTATTACCTTCTGTTATGTATATTTGAATTTTTATAAAGTCTCCTGTTCTAAATAATGGTATTTTTTTATTGATATATTTATGTTCAATCTTTTTTATTATATTATTCATTTTTAAATTATAACCTATATATATTGAAAAAAAATTAATGTTTTAAAATTAATAAATATAATATATTATAATATAATTGTTAAAATTATAATTTTATGAATGTTTTTTATTATATTATAAATAAATTTATATAATTTTAAATATACGAAATATTAATTCATAAATATAATTCAGATAATAAATTTACAAATTTTTTTAAAAAATTATTTATATAAAAATTATTTAGAAATATAAATATTATTAATGAATATCATAATTAATTAATTTATTAATTAATTTAATATAATTTATATAATATATTATATACATATTTAAAAAATATAAATTTATAAAATAATTTTTTTTATTTAATTTATAATGCTAATTATTTTTTTTTAAAATAAATGAAACTCTTCTAGAAACTATTGCACCTTGATTAATCCAATAATTTATACGTTTTAAATTAAAATAATAATTTTTTTTATTATTTTTAATATTTGTATTTAAAAAACCTAAACTTTCAATAAATTTTCCATCTCTAGGATTTCTTGAATCTGTCACAATTATTTTAAAAAATCTATTTTTTTTAGATCTAATTTTAGTTAAACGAATTTTTACCATAAAATTTCCTTATATTGTAAAATATTTTTAAAAACATTAATTAAACTTAAATATATAATTATATATAAATAAATTTTTAAATTAATAAAATAAATTATTATAATATTATATATAAATTTAGAATTTAATTCCATTTTAAATTTTAAAAAATTAAAAAATTTATGTATTTGAATTTTTAAAAATACATGTTAAATATTAATAGGAATTAAAATAATGATTGTAGATAATAAAAAAAAAACTTTAAAAAATGTAATAAATCAAATTGAAAAACAATTTGGAAAAGGTTCAATAATGAGATTAGGAGAAAATCGTTCTATGGATGTTGAAACAATTTCAACAGGATCTCTTTCGTTAGATATTGCATTAGGAGCTGGAGGATTACCTTTAGGAAGAATTGTTGAAATATATGGACCAGAATCATCTGGTAAAACAACACTTACATTGCAAATTATATCAACATTTCAAAAAAAAAATAAAATTTGTGCTTTTATAGATGCAGAACATGCTCTAGATCCAATATATGCTAAAAAAGTTGGAGTTGATATCGATAATCTTCTTTGTTCTCAACCTGATAATGGAGAACAAGCTTTGGAAATTTGTGATTCATTAACAAAATCTGGTTTAGTAAATTTAATAATTGTTGATTCTGTTGCAGCTCTAATACCTAAAGCAGAAATTGATGGCGAAATAGGAGATACACATATGGGTTTAACTGCTAGAATAATGAGTCAAGCTATGAGAAAATTATCTAGAAATTTAAAAAATTCTAATACTCTTTTAATATTTATAAATCAAATACGTATGAAAATAGGTGTAACATACGGAAATCCAGAAATAACTACAGGAGGAAATGCACTTAAATTTTATTCATCAGTAAGATTGGATATTAGACGTATAGGATATATAAAAGAAGGAGATTTAATAATTGGTAATGATACCAGAGTAAAAGTAACTAAAAATAAAATATCATCACCATTTAAACAAGCAGAATTTCAAATTATTTATGGTAATGGTATTAATATTATTAATGAACTTATAAATATTAGTTTAAAGTATAATTTAATTGAAAGATCTGGATCATGGTATAGTTACAATAATAAAAAAATAGGACAAGGTAAGTTAAATGTGCAAAACTTTTTAAAATTAAAACCAGAAATATATAATAAATTATATCATAAAATAAGAGAAATAGTTTTTAAAAAATAATTTTTATTTTATATAAATATTTTATTTATAAAATCTTAAACTCAAGTATTATAATTTATTTGTATTTAAATATTTATTTTAAATAATTAATTATATTTAGTAAATTTATTTATAAAAAATTATTTGTAAACTGAGATATATATGATAAATAGTAGCAATCAAATACGTAAAAAATTTTTAGATTTTTTTAAAATTAAAAATCATATAATAATTCCAGGAAGTTCTCTTTTAATAAATAATGACAAATCAATTATGTTTACAAATTCAGGAATGAATCAATTTAAAAATGTTTTTTTAAATTCAAATAATTTTCCTTATAAAAGAGTTGTGACATCTCAAAATTGTATTAGAGCTGGAGGAAAACATAATGATTTAGAAAATGTAGGTTATACTTCCCATCATCATACTTTTTTTGAAATGCTTGGTAATTTCAGTTTTAATGATTATTTTAAAAAAGAAGCTATTTTTTATGCATGGGAATTATTAACAAATAAAAATTGGTTTAATATACCTAAAAATAAACTTTTAGTTACTTATTATTATAAAGATTATGAGACATATAAAATATGGTTAAATGAAATAAAATTACCAAAAAAAAAAATAATTTCTATTGGAGATAATCATAAAGGTAAAAATATTTCTGATAATTTTTGGCAAATGGGTGAAACAGGTCCATGTGGACCATGTTCAGAAATATTTTACGATAGAGGTAAAAAGATTTATGGTAATAAACCTGGAAATAAAAAAAAAACTGGTAATAGATATATAGAAATATGGAATTTAGTTTTTATACAATTTAATAAAAATTATAATGGAGATTTAATAAAATTAGATAAACCTTATGTAGATACAGGAATGGGGCTTGAAAGAATTGCTTCAGTAATGCAGAATGTTGATTCAAATTTTAAAATAGATATTTTTAAAAAACTTATATCATCTATATCTAATGTTTTAAATATTAAAAATTATAATCATAAATCTTTATTTGTTATATCAGATCATATTAGATCTTCTTTTTTTTTAATAAATGATGGTTTAACCCCTTCAAATGAAGGAAAAGGTTATGTTCTTAGACGTATCATTAGAAGAGCTATAAGACATGGTAAAATAATAGGAAGTAAAAAACCATTTTTGTATAAAATAGTATCACATTTAATTTCCATAATGGAAATTAAATCAATTAAAATGAATTTAAATAAAAATCAAATTGAAGATATAATATTATCAGAAGAACAGCAATTTGAAAAAACTATAAATACAGGATTGAATTTATTAAATAAAGAAATAAATAATTTGAAATATAATTTAATGGATGGTAATACTGTTTTTAAACTTTATGATACTTATGGTTTTCCAATAGATTTAATAAAAGATATTTGTAAAGAAAAAAAAATAAATATTGATGAAAATATTTTTAATCTTAGAATGAATGAACAAAAAAAAAGATCAATTAATAATAGTTTTTTTATAAAAGAAGTAAATATATTTGATAAATTAAAATTTAAAACAAAATTTTTAGGATATAAAAAAATTAATTATTTTGGAAAAATATTGACGATTTTAAATAAAAATAAAATAGTTAAAAAAATTATAAAAAATGAAAAATCTATTATTTTTCTTAATAAAACTACATTTTATAGTGAATCTGGTGGTCAAATAGGAGATAAAGGGATATTAAAATCATTAAATGGGGTTTTTATTGTAGTAAATACAAAAAAATATAATAATTGTATAGGTCATATAGGAAAACTGATATGTGGTAGTTTTTCAATTGGTGATATTGTATCAACAAATGTTAATAAAAATCACAGAAAAAATATTTGTATTAATCATTCAGCAACACATTTATTAATTCAATCATTACATCAAATACTTGGTGTCTCTATTATACAAAAAGGTTCTTTTATAAACCATAATTATTTACGTTTTGATTTTGCATATAATAAAAATATAAATTTTGAACAAATTAAAATGTTAGAAAAAATTATAAATGAAAAAATAATATCTAATTTAATTGTCAAAACTAGCTATTTAAACTTTAAAAATGATATAAATAAAGTATCCCTAAAAGTAGATTCTAATAATTATAAAAACAAAGTTAGAATTGTTAAAATTGGTAATTTTTCAAATGAAATATGTATTGGCACTCATGTTAAACGAACAGGAAATATAGGTGTATTTATTATTAATTCTATATCTAATATATCATATGGAATTAAACGCATAGAAGCGGTTTCAGGAATAAACGCTTTATTTGAAATTTATAAAAAAAATGATTTGATTGATAAAATATCTAATCTTATTAACATTAATAAAAATCAAATATATATAAAAATTAAATATATAATTAATAAATTAAAAGAATTAAAAAAAAAATCAAAAAAAATAAAAAATAAAGAAATTGATAATAAAATATATTCTTTTTGTAAAACAGCAAAAAAAATTAATAAAATTAATATTATAACTAAACATATAAAAAATATAAAATATAATGAATTTAAAATTATTGCTAAAAAAATAAAAAAAAGATTAACTTCAGTAGTTATATTTTTTTTAATAGAATCAAAATTTAAAATAAATATTTTAATTTTTATTACAAAAAATATAGTAAATTATATAAAAACATTTGATATAATTAATTTTATTTTTAAAAAAAATCAAATTAAAATAATAGGTAATAAATATTTAATTAAAGCATCAGGTAAAAATATTTATTTCTTATCTAAAAATTTAAAAAATATTGAAAATATTATTATAAATATAATTAAAAAAAAAATATAATTAAATATTAATTTAATACATTGACAATTAATTTAATAATTTTATTATATTATGAATATATTTAAAAACTTAAAATAAAATACTTTATTAATTAAATAACTATAAAATAATTTTATTTTAAGTTTATTCAAGGTGAGATGGCTGAGAGGTCTAAAGCGCTCCTTTGCTAATGGAGTATATAGTTAAAATCTGTATCGAGGGTTCAAATCCCTCTCTCACCTACTTTTGAATGCACCCGTAGCTCAGTTGGATAGAGCACTCGGCTACGAACCGAGAGGTCATGGGTTCAAATCCTTTCGGGTGCGGTAAGAATTTATAAAATTAAATTAAATAATTTAATTTTATAAATTAAAAAAATATATTTTTATTTTTTTAATAATATAACTTTGGAAAAATATGTTAAAAAATAAAAAAAACTTTTTAAAATATGATAAAAAAATTTGGAATGCAATAAAAAAAGAAAAAATAAGACAAGAAAATAATATACAACTTATTGCTTCTGAAAATTATACAAGTAATAGAGTAATGTATGCTCAAGGATCATGTTTAACTAATAAATACGCAGAAGGATATCCAGGTAAACGTTACTACGCAGGATGTGAAAATGTAGATTTTATAGAAAAATTAGCAATTCATAGAGCTAAAAAATTATTTTCCGCGGATTATGCAAATGTTCAACCTCATTCTGGTTCACAAGCTAATTTTGCAGTATATACAGCATTACTAAAACAAGGAGATACAATTCTTGGAATGAAAGTTTCACACGGAGGGCATATAACACATGGGTCATCAGTTAATTTATCAGGTAAAATTTATAAAGTCATTAACTATGGATTAAATCATAAAGAAAAAATAAATTATTCAGAATTATATTCAATATCTAAAATTTATAAACCTAAAATGATTATAGGTGGTTTTTCTTCATATTCTAGAATTATTAATTGGAAAAAAATGCGTAAAATTGCTGATGAATTTGGTTGTTATTTATTAGCAGATATTTCTCACATATCTGGGTTAATAGCAGCAGGTTTGTATCCTAATCCTATTGAATATAGTCATGTTATAACTACAACAACTCATAAAACTTTAGCTGGTCCAAGAGGAGGTATAATTTTAGCTAAAAATGGTAATAAAAATATGTATAAAAAATTAGATGAAGCTGTCTTTCCATGTACTCAAGGAGGCCCGTTGATGCATGTTATAGCAGCTAAAGCTATTGCTTTAAAAGAAGCTATGGATCCAAAATTTATTAAATATCAAAAACAAGTTATTAAAAATTCTAAATATATGGTATCAATATTTTTACTAAATAAATTTAGAATTGTATCTGGGGGAACAGATACTCATCTCTTTTTAATAGATTTATCAAGTAAAAATATTACAGGAAAAGAAGCTTGTAATGTTTTAAATTTAGCAAATATTATTGTAAATAAAAATTTAATTCCAAATGATTTATTAAAACCTTATTATACATCAGGTATACGTATAGGAACTTCTGCTATTACAAGAAGAGGATTTAAAAAATATCAAGTAAAAAAAATTTCAAAATGGATATGTAAAATATTAAATGATATTAATAATAAATTATTAATTAAATTAATTAAAAATAAAGTAATTAATTTATGTTATAAATATCCAATACATATAAATATTTAATAAATTTTTAAATAAATTTATAAATCAATATCTATCAAAATCAATAAAGCTGCGTTTCCACCAAATTTATTTGTAGCTCTGTGAAAACTTTTTATATAATAATTTTGTGAAAGCCAATAAGGTATTTTATTTTTAAGAATAAATTTTCCATATCCATGTATAATACAAGCACATTGAATAAAGTCAATTCTACATTTTTTAATTAAAGCATTTAATTCTAATTTTGCTTGTATTTTTGTCATTCCATGCATATCTAATATTATATTAGGATAATAATAACCCATTTGTAATTTTTTCATTTCACATGATCTTACATCATTACGAACATATCTAGTAGGTCCATTATAATTTTTTTTATTATTAAATGTTTTATAAAAATATGTTTTTTTTTTTTTAATAAATATTTTATTATATGATTTAATAGATTTTAAATTAATATATGTATTTTTATTAGAATTTTTATTGTATAAATATTTTTTGTTAACCATAAAATTTTTAAAAATACAAATTTCATCTTTTTGGATGTGAAAATTTTTTTTCATTTTGAATATCTTTTCCTTATAAATTATTAAATTTAAAAAATAATTTTAACATTTTAAAAATAAAATTAAAATAGAGATCTTATGATAAATATTAAAAATAATATATTATATCTTAATACAATTAAAGATTTTATTATATGGACTTTAAATAAATTCAATACTTCAAATTTATATTATGGGCATGGAACCTCAAATTCATTAGATGAATCTTTTAATTTAATTCTAAATACTTTGTTTATATCTATAAATTCAAAAAAAGAAATTTATAAATATAATTTAACATTTCAAGAACGTACTTTAATTATTAAAAGAGTAATGAAAAGAATATATGAAAGAATTCCTGTTCCATATTTAATTAATAAATCATATTTTTGTGGTTTAGAATTTTATATAGATAATCGTGTTTTTATACCAAGATCACCTATGAGTGAAATTATTATTAATAAATTTAATAAAATTAAAAATTATAATCCTAAAAATATATTAGATATGTGTACAGGAAGCGGATGTATAGCTATTTCTTGTGCTTATATTTATCCTGAAGCAAAAATTGACGCAACTGATATTTCTTTAAATGCTTTATTAGTGGCTAAAAAAAACATAAAAAAACATAAAATGAAAAAAAGAATAAATATTATTTATTCTGATTTATTTAATAATATTAATAAAAATAAAATATATGATTTAATAATAACCAATCCTCCATATGTAAATAAAAAAGATATTATTAATTCTCCTTTAGAATTTCACCATGAGCCATTAATTAGTTTATATGCTGATATAGATGGTTTAAAATTTATAAAACGTATTTTATCATCATCTTTTAAATTTTTATCTAAAAATGGAATTCTAGTGTGTGAGGTAGGAAATAATATAGTAAATATTATTAATCTTTATCCAAATTTACCATTTAGATGGTTAAAATTTTACAAAGGGGGTTATGGAGTATTTATTTTAAATAAAAAAAATTTAAATTTAATCAATTAATTATTTTAATTTATTTTAAAATTAAATGTTATTTTTATAAAATTAAAAATAAATAATGAGTTGTTTATGATATTAAATAAAAAAAAAGTAATAGTCGCAATGTCTGGTGGTGTTGATTCTTCTGTTTCAGCTGTATTACTTAAAAAAAAAGGATATTTGGTTGAAGGGTTATTTATGAACAATTGGTATGAAAATAATAATAATAAATATTGTAATTATTATAAAGATTTATTAGATGTTAAAAATGTATGTAACAAAATTAAAATAAAACTTCATACTGCTAATTTTTCTTTTTATTATTGGAACAATGTTTTTATTAAATGTATAAAATTATATAGTAATGGAATAACTCCAAATCCAGATATTTTATGTAATAAAGAAATAAAATTTAATATTTTTTTAAAATTTGCTATAAAAAAATTAGGAGCTGATTTTATAGCTACAGGACACTATGTAAGAAAGTATATAAACAATAATAAAATTTTTTTATTAAAAGGAAAAGATAAAAAAAAAGATCAAAGTTATTTTTTATATACTTTAAAAAAAGAACTTAATTATTGTTTATTTCCTTTAGGTGATTTTAATAAAAAAAAAATAAGACAAATTGCTCAAAAATTAGGTTTAATAAATGCATATAAAAAAGATTCTACAGGAATTTGTTTTATTGGTAAAAGAAAATTTAGTAAATTTATCAGTAAATATTTGAATAATAATCCTGGATTAATTATTTCAGATAAAAAAAAAAAATTAGGAATGCATAATGGATTAATTTATTATACATTAGGTCAAAGAAAAGGAATTGGTATTGGTGGTATTAAGAATTTAAATCAAAATCCATGGTATGTAATAGAAAAAGATATTAAAAATAATAATTTAATTGTATCTCAAAAAAAACAACATCCAAAAATAATGTCTATAGGTATGATAGTAAAAGATATAAATTGGATAAATAAAAAACCAATTGTAAATTCTTTTTTTTGTAAAGTTAAAACCAGATATCGTCAAAATGATATAAATTGTTTTGTGAAATTAAAAAATAAAAAAACATTAATTGTAAACTTTAATTATCCTATATATTCAGTAACTCCAGGACAGTCAGCAGTTTTTTATTTATATGAAACATGTCTAGGTGGAGGTGTAATTAAAAAAATTATAACATTATCAAATTATAAACATGTTATTTTTTAAAAACATATTACAGGGGCGGAGAGATTTGAACTCCCAACTACCGGTTTTGGAGACCGATGCTCTGCCATTTGAACTACGCCCCTAAATTTTATATTAATTAAATAATAAAACAAAAAAAATTTTTTTACAAGCATTAAATGTAATTAAAAAATTAATTTATACATAAAATAATTAATATAATAATTTATTATATAAATAATATTTATTTATTAATTATAAACTTTTATTTATTAATTAAATAATTTTATAATAAATGAAATTAATAAATAAATAATTTTTAGAAAATTATAATAATTTTTTAAAATTTTTATAAAAATTTATTAAATTAAATTTTTCTAAATTACTATTAATTATATTTTTATAATTTATTTTTTTAAAAATGTTATTAGATAATTTTTTACCTAATTCTACACCCCACTGATCAAAACTATAAATATTTAATAAAATACCTTGAGTAAAAATTTTATGTTCGTAAAGTGCTATTAAAGCTCCTAAATTATAAGGATTAATTTCACTTAATAAAATTGAATTTGAAGGTCTATTTCCTTTAAAATATTTAAAATTATTTAAATTTATATTTTTTTGATTGTTGTTTTTATGATTTTTTTTTTTTTTTTTATTATGTAATTTATTTCCAAAGGCAAGAGCTTCTGTTTGAGCAAAAAAATTAGATAATAATTTTTCATGATGATTAGAAATTTTATTATGACTTAAAGCAGGTGCTATAAAATCACAAGGTACTATCTTTGTACCTTGGTGAATAAGTTGATAAAATGAATGTTGTCCATTTGTTCCAGGCTCACCCCATATTATTGGACCTGTTTGGTAATTTAAAAAATTTCCATTTCTATCAATATATTTACCATTTGATTCCATATTTACTTGTTGAAAATAGGCAGTAAATTTATGCATGTATTGATCATATGGAAGAATTGCTTCTGTTTCAATATTGTAAAAATTATTATACCAAATGCCTATTAAAGCTAAAATTACAGGTATGTTTTTATCTAATTTAGTATTTAAAAAATGCATATCCATATCATGAGCACCATTTAGCATTTTTTCAAAATTTTCAAAACCAATAGATAAAGCAATTGATAAACCAATTGATGACCATATAGAATAACGTCCTCCCACCCAATTCCAAATTTCAAACATATTATTAGTATCAATACCAAATTTATTTACTAAATCTTTATTTGAAGATAATGCAATAAAATGTTTTTTTATATATTTTTTTTTTATAGCAAAACTCATAAACCAACAAAGAGCACTATTTGCATTAGTCATAGTCTCTTCAGTTGTAAATGTTTTAGAAGCTATTAAAAACATAGTAGTTTCAGGATTAAGATTTTGTATTACCTTAATAAAATTTGTACCATCAATATTAGCAATATAGTGAATATTAATATGATTTTTATAATATTTTAAAGCTTCATTAACCATATAAGGACCTAAATAAGAACCTCCTATACCAATATTTACTACATCTGTAATCGATTTATTTGTATATCCTTTCCAATTACCTGTAATTACATTTTTACAAAACATTTTCATTCTATATAAAAGTAAATTTATATCTATCATAATATTTTTACAATTGATATTAATTGGAATATTAAAACGATTACGTAATGCTATATGTAATACTGCACGATTTTCTGTTTTATTTATATATTTTCCTTCAAACATTGCTAAAATAGATTCTTTTAAATGACATTCATTAGATAAATTTATTAACATTTTTAATGTATTTTGTGTAATATAATTTTTTGAATAATCTATAAAAATATTATTTTTAAAAATTTTAGAAAAATTAAAAAATCTATTTTTATCTTTTAAAAATAAATCTTTAATATTAATTGTTTTCATAAATTTATAGTGATTATATAATTTTTTCCAAGAAACTGTATTTATAGGATCCACATTTTTCATATATAAACTCTTTTATTAAATAAATTAAATATTTTTTAAATTATTAATTTAAAAAATATTTTAAATATTAAAAATTATGTTATAATTAAAAAATATGGTGATTGTAGCTCAGTTGGTAGAGCCCTGGATTGTGATTCCAGTAGTCATGGGTTCGAATCCCATCAATCACCCAATATTTGATTTAATAAGTTATGAATTTTTATATTTTTTATCGGCGAGTAGCGCAGTTTGGTAGCGCAACTGGTTTGGGACCAGTAGGTCGGAGGTTCAAATCCTCTCTCGCCGAAAATATTTAAAAATAAAAATTATTTTTAATTAAATTAATTTTTATTTAATTATTAATAAGATACAATCTCAACAATAAAATTAATTATTATATCTTTACTAATTTTTATTTTTATTTTATGATTACCAAGTGTTTTCAATAAACCATTAGGAAATTTTATTTCATTTTTATTAATATTTATACCTTTTTTAATTAATTTTTTATATATATCTTTTGATCTTATAGAACCAAATAATTTACCTTCTAATCCTGATTTAGCTTTAATAATTATTTTTTTTAAATTATTTATTTTATTTAATGTATCTTTATTAGAAATTTTTAATATTTCTATATCAGATTTTGCTTTTTTTTTAATTTTTAAAAAATATTCCATATTTTTTTTATTATATTGAATAGCTTTTCCAAATGGAAATAAATAATTTCTAGCATAACCGGGTTTTACATTAACCTGTTCACCAATTAATCCTAATTTTTCAATTTTAGAAAGAAGAATAACATTCATTTTATTTTCCTAAAATATATAATCAAATTTATTTTATAAACTATGATTGTCATTATATGGTAATAATGAAAGATATCTAGCCCTTTTAATAGCTTTGGAAAGTTGACGTTGGTATTTTGATTTAGTTCCTGTAATTCTTTTTGGAATTATTTTACCACTTTCTGTTATATATTTTTTAAGTGTATTAATATCTTTATAATCAATAAAATTAATTTTTTCTGCAGTAAATCTACAAAATTTACGTCTTCTAAAATATTTTATCATATTTAAAACCTATTAATTCATTTAATTTTAAAATAATTTTTTAAAATATTTAATATTTTATAAAAAAAAATATCATTTTATAATTTATTATTTTTTAATTTTATTTTTTTTAAAGTTTTTTTCTTCTTTTAATTTCATTATATAAGAATTTTCTGTAATTGCATTTTTAACTTTAAAAATAACAATTCTTATAATTAATTCATTATATTTTATGGTATTTTTTATTTCTTCTAAAATTTTAAAAGGAATTTCTACATTTATTAAAAAATAATAAGCTTTTATTTCTTTATTTATTATGTAAGATAAATTACGACAACCCCAATTTTCTTTTCTATGAATTAAACCTAATTTTTTTTTAATATCATCAGTAAATTTTTTAACAATATTTAAAATTTTTTCTATTTTATCAGGATAAAAAATAAATACTATTTCATAATGCATAAGATAAATTTAAAAATATAATATCATTTGATTTTGGTACTAAAAATATTGGCGTAGCTATAGGTCAGTTTATAACTTGCAAAGCTAATCCTCTTAAAGAAATAAAAAAAAGTAAATTTAATTTTTGGTTTGCAATAGAAAAAATTTTATATGAATGGAAACCATATTTGGTTGTTGTAGGATTACCTTTAAATATGGATGGAAGTGATCAAATCATAACTAATCTTGCACGTAAATTTGCTAATAAAATTAATATTAAATTTGGTTATGAAATCAAAATGCAAGATGAAAGATTAACTAGTATAGAAGCGCGTGAAAAATTATTTAACAAATTTGGTTATAAATATTTAAAAAAAGTAAATTCTATTTCAGCTGTAATAATTTTAGAAAATTGGATGCAATCATATTTATTAAAAAATTTAATTTCAACCCCCAAAAAAATATAAGGGGGGTTGAAAAAAAAATAAAAAGATGTAATTTGATTTATTATTACATCATACCGCCCATACCACCCATACCACTATTCATTCCAGAGTTACTTGTATCTATTTTATCTTCTTTTGGTAAATCTGTTACCATACATTCAGTAGTAATCATAAGACCAGCAATTGATGCAGCATATTGTAAAGCTGATCTAGTTACTTTAGTTGGATCTAAAATACCCATTTCAATCATATTTCCATATTGTTCTGTTGAAGCATTATAACCGGTATTTCCTTTAGCATCCTTTACTTTATTAGCAATTACAGATGGTTCTTCTCCTGCATTAGAAACAATTTGACGTAAAGGAGATTCCATAGATTTACATGCGACTTTAATTCCGACATTTTGATCTTCATTATCACCAACTAAATTTGATATACTATTTGCTACTCTTATTAATGCCACCCCACCTCCAGCAACAACACCTTCTTCTACAGCTGCTCTTGTAGCGTTAAGTGCATCTTCAACTCTAGCTTTTTTTTCTTTCATTTCTACTTCAGTTGCAGCTCCAACTTTAATAACAGCTACTCCTCCAGCTAATTTTGCTATACGTTCTTGTAATTTTTCACGATCATAATCAGAAGTAGCTTCTTCACGTTGTTTATTAATTTGAGATACTCTTCTATTTATCATCAACTTATCACCTACACCATCAATAATAGTTGTAGTATCTTTAGTAATAATAATTTTTTTAGCCTGTCCCATTTCTTTTGTAGTGGTTTTTTCTATTTCTAATCCAATTTCTTCTGAAATAACAGTACCAGATGTAAGAATTGCTATATCTTGTAACATTGATTTTCTTCTATCTCCAAAACCTGGTGCTTTAACAGCTGCTACTTTTACTATACCTCTCATATTGTTTACTACTAATGTAGCTAAAGCCTCACCTTCAACATCTTCTGATATTATCATTAAAGGTTTACCTGATTTAGCTATAGATTCTAATAAAGGCAACATTTCTCTTATATTCGATATTTTTTTATCTGCAAGTAAAATATAAGGATTTTCTAATTCAACAACACCATTTTCTGGTTTATTTATAAAATAAGGAGATAAATAACCACGGTCAAATTGCATTCCTTCAACAACATCTAATTCATCCTGTAATCCTGAACCTTCTTCTACTGTTATAACCCCTTCTTTTCCTACTTTAGCCACAGCTTCTGCAATTAAAGCACCAACTGTTTCATCTGAATTTGCAGATATAGTACCTACTTGCGCAATAGATTTAGAATCAGAACAAGGAACTGATAATTTTTTTAATTCTTTTACAGCAGCAATAACTGCTTTATCTATACCGCGTTTTAAATCCATAGGATTCATTCCAGCAGCCACAGCTTTCATTCCTTCGCTAACTATAGATTGAGCTAAAACAGTAGCAGTTGTGGTTCCATCACCAGCGGCATCATTTGCTTTAGATGCCACCTCTTTTACCATTTGAGCTCCCATATTTTCAAATTTATCTTCTAATTCAATTTCACGAGCAACTGAAACACCATCTTTTGTTATTGAAGGAGATCCAAAGGATTTATCCAAAACAACATTTCTACCTTTAGGACCTAATGTTACTTTTACAGCATCTGCTAAGATATTAACACCTTTTAGCATTTTAGAACGAGCATTATTTCCAAATTTTACATCTTTAGCTGCCATTTTTTATTTTCCTTAAATATAGTACATAAAATATATATAATTTAAGATTAATTTTCAATAATTGCTAAAATATCACTTTCAGACATTATTAAAACTTCTTTATTATTTATTTTTTCAACTTTTACACCATAACCATCATTAAAAATTACTACATCACCTATTTTAACATCTAAAGGTTTTATTTTACCATTATCCAAAATACGACCTTTTCCTACAGCTAAAATTTTTCCATGAGTTGATTTTTCTGCAGCTGATCCTGTTAAAAAAATGCCACCAGATGATTTTGATTCAATGTCTTTACGTTTTATAACCACTTTATCATGTAAAGGACGAATTTTCATTTTATAAACCCTCAAATTTAAAAAAAATTAATATTTTAATAATTAAATTTAATATACAAATATATATTTGTATCTTTTATTATTGCGTCAATGGGGTTAATGATTTTATTTAAAAAATTTATTTTTTTAAAAATTTTTCTTTAATAGCATCTTTTACTATTTCTGTAAAATAATTAGGATTTAGTGAAGCATTTCCTATAATTAAACCATCAATATCAGGTTTTTTAAGATAAGATGACGCATTTTTACAATTAACTGAACCACCATATTGAATTATTATTTTTTTAGATATTTCTAAATCATATTTAGAAATATGATATCTAATAAATTTAATAATTTTTTGTACGTAATTAGGTTTTGCTGAATTACCATTTCCTATAGTCCATATAGGTTCATATGCAATAACAGTATTATATAATGCTTCAATACCTAATTTCTTAATTATTTTATCAATTATATTAATACATATATTTTCTGTATTTTTTTTTTTTTTATCTTCTAAAGTTTCACCTATACATATTATGGGTATGATTGATTCTTTTTTTAAAATAGATAACTTTTTAAGTATAATTTCATCATTTTCGTAATGATTAAAACGTCTTTCTGAATGTCCAATGATAGTATATTTAACACCTACATCTTTTAACATTTTAACTGATGTTTCACCAGTAAATGAACCAAATAAATGAATATCTACATCTTGAGAACCTAATAAAATTTTAGATTTATATAATTTTTTTTGTGCAAAATCAAGATAAATATAAGGTGGAGTAATAACGATATTACATTTTTTTTTAATTTTTTTAAAATTATCATTTAAAACTTTTATCATTTCATTAATTATATATTTTGTACCATTCAATTTCCAATTTCCAACAATTAATGGATATCTCATTTTATTCCTACAATTATTTTAAATAATAATAAAAATTATTAATTTTATTAATTTTAATTAAAAATTATTTTAAAACTACCAATAATTTTCTATTGTTATATTTCCATTATTGTTAAACAAATTTTTTCTCATACCTTTATATTTTTCTAATATTTTTGTAGTATCTTTTATCATATTAGGATTTCCACATAACATTACATGACTATCTTTAGAATTAATATTTAAATTAACAGAGTATTCTAATAAACCATTGTATATTAAAATAGGAATTCTTCCTGATATTGATCCGTATGTTTTTTCTCTACTTATAATTTTTTGCATTAATAATTTATTTTTATATTTATTTTTAATAATTGTTATTTTCTTTTCATAATTAAATTCTTTATTTAAACATACAGAATGTACTAAAATTATTTTTTCAAATTTATTTGTTATATCTTTTTGATTTAAAATTGATAAATATGGACCTATTGCTGTACCTGTTGATATCATCCATAAATTTTTACAGGATTTAATATTATTTAAAATAAAAGACCCATAAGATTCCTTTCTAAGATAAATATCATCTCCTTTTTGTAAAAAATTTAAATATTTACTAAACTTTCCTGTTTTAATAGAAACTAAATAAAATTCTAAATTTTTACATTTAGGTGGGTTTACATAAGAATAAGATCTATGTATTTTTTTATTATTAATTTTTAATCTTATTTTTGTAAATTGACCAGGGATAAAAAAATTTACAGGAGCATTTAAAATTAAAGTAAAAATATTTTCTGTCCAGTGTTTTATATTAATTAAATTACCTTTAACCCATTTATTCATAAAATTTATCTCTTGTATTATATTTTAAATATTATAATTAAATTTAAAATAAATATTTATAATTTATTTATGTATTATAAATTTTATAAAAATAAAAATTTATTATAATATAATTATAATGTTATTTATTATATAAATAATTATTTACATTTAAACTAAAATTAAAGTATAAATTTACTTAAATCTTCTTTTAAAGATAATTTATTTAAATTATTAATTACATATAATTTATCTATTGAAATATTTTTCCCTTTATATTTAATTAAATTAAAAGATATATCTTCCATTAAAATTTCTATTACAGTATGAAGACGTCTTGCTCCGATATTTTCTGTATTTTCGTTTATCTTCCAAGCATATTCAGCTATACATTTTATTCCATCTTTGGTAAAATTAATATGTATTCCATCAGTTTTCATTAATGATATGTATTGATTAGTTATAGATGAATTTGGTTCTGTCAAAATTCTTTCAAAATCTTTAGATGATAACATATCTAATTCTACTTTAATAGGCAATCTACCTTGTAATTCAGGTATAAGGTCTGAAGGACTTGAAATTTGAAATGCACCAGATGCAATAAATAATATATAATCTGTTTTAACCATACCATGTTTTGTAGATACTGTACAACCTTCCAATAAAGGTAAAAGATCTCTTTGTACACCTTCTCTAGATATATCTGGACCATAAGATTCCCCTATTTTACATATTTTATCTATTTCATCAATAAAAACTATACCATTTTGTTCTACATATTCAATTGATTTTTCTTTTATATTTTCAGGATTTAAAAATTTATTAGATTCTTCTTCTGTTAATAATTTTAATGCTTCCTTTATTTTTATTTTTCTAACTTTTTTTTTATCCCCAGAAATATTTTTAAACATTAATTGTAATTGATTTGTCATTTCTTCCATTCCTGGTGGGGCCATTATCTCTAATCCCAAAGAAGAAGATAAATTTATTTCTATTTCTTTATCATTTAATTTACCTTCACGTAATTTTTTTCTAATTTTTTTTCTATTATTATTATAACTTTCGTTTTTTTCTTTTGTGTTAGTGATATTTACAGGGTATGGTATAATTATATCTAAAATACGATTTTCAGCAAGCAATATTGCATTTAATCTATTTTTTTTGATATACTTATTTTTTATCATTTTAAAAGATGTTTCTGTTAAATCTCTTATTATTGAATCTACTTCTTTACCAACATATCCTACTTCAGTAAATTTAGTAGCTTCAACTTTAATAAAAGGAGCATTAGATAATTTAGCTAATCTTCTTGATATTTCAGTTTTACCTACACCTGTAGGACCTATCATTAATATATTTTTTGGTGTTATTTCGTTTCTTAATTTTTTTTCTACTTTCATTCTTCTCCAACGATTTCTTAACGCTATTGCTACTGCTCTTTTTGCTTTTTTTTGACCTATAATGTAACAATCTAATTCTTTTACTATTTCCATCGGGGTCATTTCAGACATATTTATAATCCTTAATCTTTTTTTTTATATTTTAATTCTTCAATAGTATAAAAATTATTAGTATATATACAAATACTACTAGCTATTTTTAATGACTTTTTAACTATTTCAATAGCACTAAGATCAGTATTTTTTAATAATGCTTTTGCTGAAGATTGAGCATAATTACCTCCTGAGCCTATTGCAATAATATCATTTTCAGGTTGAATAACATCTCCATGACCGCTAATAATAATAGATGATTTTTCATCTGCTACAGCTAACAAAGCTTCTAAACGTCTCAATAGACGATCATTTCTCCAATCTTTGGCTAGTTCAACAGCAGATTTAATAATTTGTCCTTGATAAGAATCTAATTTTCTTTCAAAAAGCTCAAATAATGTAAAAGCATCAGATGTACCGCCTGCAAAACCTGCTATAACTTTTTTATTATATAATCTTCTCACTTTTTTAACATTACTTTTCATTATAGTGTGCCCTATAGTAGCTTGACCATCACCACCCATTACAACACACTTATTTCGTCTTACACTTAAAATAGTTGTCATTATAAAAACCTTAAAAATTAATAAATTTGAAAATATTTAAAAAATAAAAATATTATTTTTTTTTAATAATACATGATATTATATTTTTTATATAAATAAAGCAATAAATTTATTAAAATTATAATTATAATATATTATATATACAATTTTTATTTATTTAAAATAAATAGTTAAAAGGTACATAATGAAAAAAAATATACATCCAAATTATTCAAAATTAACTGCATTATGTTCTTGTGGTAATATCATACAAACTTTTTCTACAATTAATAAAAAAAACATAAATATAGATATATGTAGTGCTTGTCATCCATATTTTACAGGTAAGCAGCGTAAAATAAATATTGGGGGAAGAATTGATAAGTTTAATAAACGTTTTAATTTTTAAAATAAATATAATTTTATAAATATATTAAAAATATAACTTAAATACAAAAAAACAATATATATTTTAATTTTTTAAATACCATGAAATATGACGGACATATAATATTTGCTTTATCAATATCTATTTTATCTAAAAAACTTTTTATTACAAATATATTAGGCAATGGTGATTGGTGGCATATAATACCAGGTGTATTATTAACATGCCTACTTCCAGATATAGATCATCCACAATCTATTATTGGTAAAAAAATAAGATGGTTATCTATTCCTTTGAATAAAACATTAGGTCATCGTGGTTTTACTCATAGTTTATTTATAGTAATATCTTTTATTTTTTTTTTTAAAATAAATTTTTTTAAAAAACAATATATTCCTATTGATTCATTTCAATCTATGATAATTGGTTATATCAGTCATATTATGTCAGATATAATAACCCCATTAGGGGTGCCTATATTTTGGCCTTTAAAATGGAGATTTATTATACCTATATTAAATGAAAATAAATATAAAGAAAAAATTTTATGTATTTTTTTATTTTTTTTAGCTTTAGAATATTAAGTATTAATAGTATTTATTTAAATATTAAATTTATTGAATTTTAAAAAATAAGTAAATATTTTTTTTGGAGAAATTAATGGTATCTATAAAAAAAATAGTAAATGCTTTAAGATTTTTAAGTATTGATGCAATAAACAATGCTAATTCTGGACATCCAGGAGCCCCTATGGGTATTGCAGATATTGCTGAAGTTTTGTGGCGTGATTATATGAAACATAATCCTTGTAATCCAAAATGGATTAACAGAGATCGTTTTATTTTATCAAATGGGCATGCTTCTATTTTATTATATAGTATATTACATCTTACTGGTTATAATATTTCAATAGAAGAAATTAAAAAATTTCGTAAAATTAATTCTAAAACCCCAGGTCATCCAGAATGTTTTAATACACAAGGTATAGAAATAACAACAGGTCCTTTAGGCCAAGGTATAGCAAATGCAGTTGGTATGGCTATAGGAGAAAGAACTTTATCTAATCAATTTAATAAATTAAATTTTAAAATTATTAATCATTATATTTATTTATTTATGGGTGATGGATGTTTAATGGAAGGAATATCACATGAAGCTTGTTCTTTAGCAGGAACATTAAAACTAGGTAAATTAATTGCATTTTACGATAATAATGGTATATCTATAGATGGAAAAATTAAGAATTATTTTAGAGATGATACTGCTGTTCGTTTTGAATCATATGGATGGCATGTTATAAAAAATATTAATGGTCATGATAGATATTCAATAAAATTAGCTATAAAAAATGCAAGAAATATTAAAAATAAACCTTCTATTATTATATGTAATACTATTATTGCATTTGGATGTCCATCAAAATCTGGTACTCCAGAATCTCATGGTACTCCTTTAAGTGCAAAAGAAATAGAAGATACACGTAAAAAACTTAATTGGAAATATAAACCTTTTGTAATACCAAAAAATATATATTTAAGCTGGAATGCTACAAAAACAGGTAAAAAAAGAGAACATAAATGGAATAAAAAATTCAAAATTTATAAAAAACAATTTCCAGATCTTGCAAAAGAATTAATAAGAAGAATATATTGTAACTTACCTATAAATTGGAAAAAGTACATAAAAAGTATTATTAAAAATATTGAAAATAATAAAAATAAATTATCAGGTCGTAAATCATCTCAAAATTTTTTAGAATTAATTGGACCAATTCTTCCTGAATTAATTGGTGGTTCAGCTGATTTATCTAATAGTAATTTAACAATGTGGTCAAAATCAAAATCAATATTAAAAAATCATGATGGAAATTATATACATTATGGAGTAAGAGAATTTGGTATGACTGCTATAGCTAATGGAATATCTAAATATGGAGGTTTTATACCATATACTTCTACTTTTTTAGTATTTTCAGATTATGCAATAAATGCTATAAGAATGGCTGCTCTTATGAAATGTCATCATATTATGATTTATACACATGATTCGATTGGGTTGGGAGAAGATGGACCTACGCATCAACCTATAGAACAATTATCTCATTTAAGAATGATTCCAAATTTAAGTACATGGCGCCCTTGTGATCAATTAGAAACTTTTATTTCTTGGAAATTTGCTATAGAAAGAAATACAGGACCTACTGCTATTGTATTATCTCGTCAAAATTTAAATTATCAAAAAAGAAAAAAAAATCAAATTATTAATATTTCACGAGGAGGTTATATAATTAAAGATTGTAAATGTATTCCAAATTTAATTATTATAGCTACAGGATCAGAGGTAAATTTAGCAATAAATTCATATAATTATTTAAAATGTATAGGTTATAATGTTAGAGTTGTATCTATGCCATCTACAGATACATTTGATTTGCAAGATAAAAATTATAAAGAATTTATTTTTCCTAAAAAAGTAAAATCAATAATTGCAATTGAAGCTGGTATTTCAGATTTTTGGTTCAAATATACAGGATTAAATGGTTCTATAATAGGTATAAAAACTTTTGGTAAATCAGGTTCTTCTAAAGAATTATTTAATTTATTTAAATTTAATTTAAAACATGTAATCAGAGAAGCAAAAAAATTATTAATTAATAATTTATGAATATTTAAGACTTAAAATTAATTTTTTTTAAAAATATTAAATATTAATATATATTAATTTAATTATAAACAAAATTTTTTTTTAAAAATTAAAATGTTTAAGGTTTTTCTATGAATTACAATTTATTTAAAAGCTTAAACAAAAAACAAATGGAAGCGGTTTCAGAATCAGACACTAATTTATTAGTACTAGCTGGGGCTGGTAGTGGTAAAACTAAAGTTTTAATTAATAAAATAATATGGTTTATTAAAATTAATAAAGATTCTCCTGGTTCAATTATGGCTGTAACTTTTACAAATAAAGCAGCAGAAGAAATTAGATATAGACTGAAAAAAATAATTGGTAAAAAAGAAAAAAAAATATGGATTGGAACTTTTCATGGATTAAGTAATCGTATTTTAAGAAATAACTATAAAGATGCAAATCTTCCAAAAAATTTTCAAATTTTAGATAGTAAAGATCAAATTAAATTAATCAAGCGTTTAATAATTTCTATGAAACTAGATGAAAAAATATGGCATCCTAATAAATTAATGTTGTATATAAATAATAAAAAAGATAATGGAATAAGACCATCTACTGAAAATAATAATAAAGATTATTATAAAACAATAAAACAGGAAATTTATAAACAATATCAAGAACAATGCGATGAAATAGGTTTAGTAGATTTTTCTGAATTATTAATAAGATCTTATGAAATGTTTAAAGCAAAACCTTATATAATTAGAAAATATCATAATCGTTTTAAAAATATTTTAATAGATGAATTTCAAGATACAAATGTAATTCAATATTATTGGATTAAAATACTTAAAAATATAAATTGTAATTTAATTATTGTTGGTGATGATGATCAATCTATTTATGGATGGCGTGGAGCAAAAATAGAAAATATATATAAATTTCTAGAAGATTACCCTAATACTAAAACTATAAGACTAGAACAAAATTATAGATGTACAAATAATATATTACAAGCTGCAAATTCTCTTATATCTAATAATAATTTTAGATTAGGTAAAACATTATGGACTAAATCAGAATCAGGTGATCCTATAAATATTTATGCAGCTTATAATGAAATAGATGAAGCTAATTTTGTAGTAAATAAAATTAAAAAAGCTAAAAATAAAAAAATATCTTTAAATGAATTTGCTATTTTATATAGAAGAAACTCACAATCAAGAATTTTAGAAGAATCTCTAATAAAAATAAATATTCCATATTTAATTTATGGAGGTATTAGATTTTTTGAAAGATCGGAAATTAAAAATACTTTATCTTATTTAAGATTAATTATAAATCGTAATGATGATATTGCATATGAAAGAATTATAAATACTCCAAATAGAGGTATAGGAAAAAAAACTTTAAATAAAATAAAAAAAAATGCTAAAATTTTAAAAATTAATTTTTGGGAATCAGGGTATTATTTAGCTAATAAACAAATTTTTAAAACAAATATAAATAAATCAATTTTAAATTTTATAAATCTTATAAATATATTATCAAAAGAAATAAATAATTTACCTATTCATATTCAAACTGATTTAGTAATTAAAAAATCTGGACTTTGGGAAATGTATAAAAAAGAAAAAAATAAAAAAAATTTTTCTAAAATAGAAAATTTATCAGAACTTATTAATGCTACAAAACAATATATAGATGTTAATGGAATTTCTAAAAATTCTATTCAGGAATTTATTTATAATTCAACTTTAAATTCTGAAAGTTTTAAAAATAATAGAGATATTGAAGCAGTAACACTAATGACAATACATGCATCTAAAGGATTAGAATTTAAACAAATATTTATTATTGGTATGGAAGAAGATATATTTCCTAATAAACTCTCATTAAATTCAATAGAAAAACTAGAAGAAGAACGTAGATTAGCATATGTTGGTATAACTAGAACTATTAAAACCTTAACAATTACATATACAAAAAAAAGAAAAATATATGGTAAAGAAAACAAAACCCAACCATCTAGATTTATAAAAGAAATTCCATCTGAATATATAAATAATATTAATACAAATGATTTTTATAAAAAAAAAATAAAAAACAATAATTTTTCTTTAATAGGAAAAAAAATAAAACATAATAAATTTGGTTATGGAAAAATTATAAAATTTAATATTATTAATAATAATAAAATAATTCATGTTAAATTTATTAATAAAATAATAAAAATATTTACTTTAAAATATGATAATTTTAGAATAATAAATTAATTAATTAATAATTACTGACATTAATTTTAAATTAAATTTACCGGTCTTATAAAGACCGGTAATGTTAAACTATAAGCCGGGTTCTGTTGTTGACAGTCATTAATCTTGACTATTTTTCACAAAATAGTTCTAAGCAGCTTACCCGAGGAAATAAATGCGGGCAACATTATGAACCTCATATTTAGCTTTTCTCCAGGTGGAGTTTACATTGCCACTATTGTTACCAATAGTGCGGTATGCTTTTACCACACCATTTCACCCTTACCTTAATAAAATAGGCGGTTTTTTTTCTGTTGCACTTGTCGTAGGTATTTACCTCCCAGAAGTTATCTGGCACCCAGCCCTATGGAGCCCGGACTTTCCTCTTTTTATATATATATTGATTAAATATATTAAAAAGCGACTGTCTGTTTAACTTAATTAATAAATTAATTAATATTAATTATATCATTAAAAGTTTATTAAATTTATTTTTTAATTTTTTTTATATTTTAAAAGGTTTTTATATAATAAGTTTTTTTTAATAAAATAAATATTTGATGTTAATTTAATAGATTTTTTAAATGTTAATTCATTTAAAAGTAATTTAAAAGTATTTAAAACATTTTTGTTTATATTGTTTTCTTTTTTTATTTTTTTATATCCTTCTACTATTATTGACATTTCCCCTTTATATCTTTTTTTATCTTTTTTCAACCAATTTAAAATTTTTTTAATTGTAGAACCACAAATTGTTTCCCAATATTTTGTAAGTTCTCTTGCTATTACAATATATCTAAAACTTCCAAAATATTTTTCCATATATTTAATAGTTTTAATTATTCTTAATGAAGTTTCATAAAAAATTAATGTTCTTGTTTCTTCTTTTAAAGATTTAATTAAAATTTTTCGTTCTTTCTTTTTATATGGAACAAATCCTTCAAAACAAAATCTATTTGATTGTATCCCAGAACCTGATAATGCTGTAATTGCTGCACAAGCTCCTGGTAACGGTATAACACGAAAACCTAATTTATAACAACTTTTTACCATAAAATAACCTGGATCATTAATAATTGGAGTACCAGCGTTACTTACAATTGCTATACTTTTTCCTTGTTTTAATTTTGATATAAAAAATTTTGTTTTTTTGATTTCATTAAATTTATTAAACGAAAATATATTATTTTTTATAGAAAAAAAATTAAGTAAAATGTTAGTAATACGTGTATCTTCTGATGCTATTAAATCTACTTTTTTTAAAATTAATAAAGCACGTATGGTAATATCTTTAATATTACCAATTGGGGTTGGAACAATATACAAAGTTGATTTTAAAATATTTTCTTTTTTAAATTTATTCATATTTTATGTAAATTCATACAGTACTTTTATAAAAGTAAATATTATTAAAGCAATAATTTTATTTTTAAATAAAGATAAATTTAATAAATTTAATATTAACGTTTTGAAAATTGAGGTTTGCATCTGGCCTTACGTAAACCAATTTTTTTTCTTTCAACATGTCTAGAATCTCTAGTTATAAATCCTGATTTACGTAATTCTGTTTTAAAAATTTTATTATATTTTATTAAAGCTCTAGAAATACCATGTCGTATTGCTTCTGATTGACCTGTAGTTCCACCACCTTTCACAGTTATATATAAATCTATTTTATTTAAAATTTTAAATAAATGTAAAGGTTGGTAAATCACATTGATAGATGATTCTAAATTAAAATAATTTTCAATATTATGATTATTAATAGTAATAGTTCCTTTTCCTTCTTTAATAAATACTCTAGCTGAAGAACTTTTACGTCTTCCTGTTGCATAATATATATTTTTTATAATTTTGTACTTCCTTATTAAATTAATAAAATTTTAGGTTTTTGAGCTTCATGATTATGTTTGTCATTATGATAAATTTTAAGCTTTTTTAACATACTACGACCTAGCGGGCCTTTTGGTAACATACCTTTTATAGCATTTTTAATTATAAAATTTGGATCTTTTAATATTTTGTCTTTAAAAGTAATTTTTTTTAATCCACCTATGTATCCACTATGTTTATAGTATATTTTTTTATTAAATTTATTTCCTGTAATTTTAATTTTATTTGAATTAATAATTATTATATAATCCCCATTATCTATATTTGTATTATACTCAGGTTTATTTTTACCACTTAAAATTATTGATACTTTAGTTGCAATACGTCCAAGTATTTTATCTTTCACATCTAATATGTACCATTTTTTTTTAATTAATTTTTGATTTTTTAATAAATTTCTCATTATTTATGACTCAATATAAATTTTTTTAAAAAAAAATTTAACTAATATATAAATATATCATATAATATATATTTAATACATTAATTAAATTTTAAATTAAATAAATAATATGTTTTAAATATGTTAATATTAAAATTCAATATCATTTAAAATAAAATAAATAATTTTTATATATTCAATATAATGAAAAAAAAATATAATTTTGAAGTTATAGAAAAAGATTTATATAATGAATGGGAAATAAAAGGCTATTTTAAACCAAACAATAAATTAAATAAAAGTTTCTGTATTATTTTACCACCACCTAATATAACAGGATGTTTACATATTGGACATGCATTTCAACATACAATAATGGATATTTTGATACGCTATAACAGAATGAAAGGAAAAAATACACTTTGGCAAATAGGAACTGATCATGCAGGCATAGCTACTCAAATATTAGTAGAACAAAAAATGTATCTTAAAGAGGGAAAAAGAATTACAGATTATAATAGAAAAGATTTTATTAAAAAGATTTGGACATGGAAAAAAAAATATGGTAATAAAATTACAAATCAAATTAGAAGATTAGGTAGTTCTGTAGATTGGAATAAAGAAAGATTTACTATGGATAATAAAATGTCTTATTCTGTTAAAACAGTTTTTATAAAACTATATAATAATAATTTAATTTACAGAGGAAATAGATTAGTAAATTGGGATATAAAATTAAAAACTGCAATTTCAGATTTAGAAATAGAATATCATTCTTCATATCAATATACATGTTATATTCGATATTTTTTATATAATAATGAATATACTGATGAGGGTTTTAACTATTTAGTTGTGTTTACTTCAAGACCAGAAACTATTTTTGGAGATACAGCTGTATCAGTAAATCCAAAAGATAAAAGATATAAAAAATTAATCGGTAAATTTGTATTAATACCAATTATTAATAAAATTATACCTATCATAGGAGATTATTATACTGATATAAATAAAGGCACAGGTTGTGTGAAAATTACTCCAGCTCATGATTTTAATGATTATGAAGTTGGAAATCGTAATTTCTTACCAATAATAAATACTTTTAGTAAAGAAGGAAAAATTTTAAAAAAAGCAAAAATTTTTTATAAAAAAAATATTTTTAATAAAAAATTATATAGATATATACCAAATAAATTTATAGGATTAGATAGATTTATCGCAAGAAAAAAAATTATAGATATATTTTATAAATTAAAAATTTTAGTTAAGTTTAAATTAGATTATTCAAAAATTCCTTATAGTAACAAAAGTAATGTTGTTATAGAGCCTATGTTAACACAACAATGGTATCTTCGTACTAAAAATATTTCTATTTTAGCTATAGAAGCAGTAAAAAAAGGAGATATAAAATTTATTCCAAAAAAATATGAAAATATATATTTTACTTGGATGAAAAATATTAAAGATTGGTGTATTTCTCGTCAATTATTATGGGGGCATAGAATTCCTTCTTGGTATGATTTAAAAAAAAATATATATGTTGGTTATAATGAAAATGATGTTAGAATTAAATATAAATTAAAAAAAAATTTATATATTTATCAAGATAAAGATGTAATGGATACATGGTTTTCTTCATGTTTATGGATTTTTTCTTCACTTGGTTGGCCAAAAAATACAACAGATTTGCGTACTTTTTATCCTACAAATGTAGTTGTTAGTGGTTTTGATATTATTTTTTTTTGGATAGCTCGTATTATAATGTTAAGTATGTATCTTATTAAAGATAAAAATGAAAAACCTACAATACCTTTTAAAAAAGTTTTTATTACAGGATTAATAAAAGATGAAAAAGGAAATAAAATGTCTAAATCAAAAGGTAATGTAATAGATCCTATTGATATAATAGATGGTATTTCTCTTGAAAATCTAATTAAAAAAAGAACAAATAATATGATTAATCCTAAATTATCAAAAAAAATAATTAATCAAACTAAAAAAACATTTCCTTTTGGTATAAAATCTTATGGAATTGATGCATTAAGGTTTACTCTGACATCTATTGCTTCTAATGGTAGTGATATTAAATTTGATTTTAAAAGATTAGAAGGTTACAGAAATTTTTGTAATAAATTATGGAATGCTAGTAGATTTGTGATTTTAAATACTAAAAATATTAATGTTAATTGTTATATAAAAAATAAAAAAACATTACTTTATGATAGATGGATTTTAATATTATTGAATAGAACTATTAAAAAATTTAATTTTTGTTTAAATAATTATAGATTTGATTTAGCTTCAGAAATTATATATGAATTTATATGGAATCAATTTTGTGATTGGTATATAGAATTTGTTAAAAAATTAATAATCTTAAAAAAAGAATTTGATTTAATAAATACAAAAAAAACTCTAATTAAAGTTTTAAAAACTATATTATGTTTACTTCATCCAATAATGCCTTTTATTACTGAATATATATGGAAATATATTAATAAAATTAATAATGTCAATTACAATTCTATTATGTTAGAAAAATTTCCATTGTATAATAAAAAATTAAATGATAAAGTATCTTTAATAAATTTAAATTTTATTAAAAAAATAATAACTATTATACGTAAAATTAAATATGATTTTAATATTAAAAATACAGACAAAATATTTATAATTATTAAAAATATATCTAATTCTTTTTTAAAAATAATAAATACAAATATTATAATAATAAAAAAATTTACTAATTTTAAAGATATAATTTTATTACTAAATAAAAATAAAGAACCTTATTCTTTTAAAAAAAGAATAGGAAAAATTAAAATATTATTTCCGATTAAAGGATTAATTAATATTAATAAAAAAAAAAATAATATAAAATACAAAATTAAAGAAATAGATATTAAAATAAAAACTATTTTATTTAAAATTCAAAATTTTAATTTTTATAAATTAGTACCTAAAAATATTGTTTTAAAAGAAAAAAATAGATTATTTTTTTTAAAAAAATTAAAAAAAAAAAATATTAAAAAATTCAATATATTAAATTTTAAATAAAATAGTTTTTAAATAAAATTTAATTTTATATTAATATATTTTATAAATACATTATGTATGATAAATATTAACAATAAAAATATATATTTTTATATTAAAAATATACGTATTAAACTAAGGTACTGGGAATATTTATATTATATAAGATCTTTAAACGTAGTAAATGATTTTGAATATGATAATATGATTTTAAAATTAAAATATTTAGAAGAAATAAGACCAGATTTAATTACAAATAACTCACCTAGTGTTAAAATTAATTTTAAAACTAATATTAAATTCAAAAAAATAAAACATAGAATTCCAATGCTGTCATTAAAAAATATATTCAATGAATCTGAATTTTTATTATTTGATAAAAAATTATGTAATATTTTAGATTATAATAAAAATATTAAATATTGTTGTGAACCAAAAATAGATGGATTAGCTATAAATATAATATATATTAATGGAAAAATATATTTTGCGTCTACAAGAGGTAATGGTAATATAGGTGAAGATTTAACAAAAAATATCAAAAATATAAAAAATATACCTAATTTTATTAAAAATAAATCTATTTTTCCTAAATTTATAGAAATAAGAGGTGAAGTTTGTATTTTTAAAAAAAATTTATTAAAAATAAATAAATTATTATTTCATAAAGGTAAAAAAATTTTTTCAAATACAAGAAATGCAGCTTCTGGAATTTTAAGAACAACTAAAACTAATAACAAATATATCAAATATTTAATGTTTTATTGTTATGGTATTGGATTTACAACAAGTAATAATTTACCACAAAGTCATTTTAAATTATTAGATTTTTTAAAAAAATTTGATATACCTATTATTAAAAAAAAATTATGTGTAAATAAATATCATGTTTTAAATATTTTTAACAAAATATTTTTAAAAAAATCAAATTTTCTATTTGATATAGATGGTGTTGTAATTAAAGTAGATTTAATTACATTTCAAAAAAAAATAGGATTATCATCCAAACATCCTAAATGGGCTATTGCTTATAAATTTTTAGATAAAGAAAAAAAAACTAAAATTATAAATATTAAATTTAAAATAGGAAGAACTGGTATTTTAACTCCAATTGCAATTTTAAATCCAATTAAAATATCAGGTGTAGTTATAAAAAGAGCTAACTTATATAATATAAGTGAAATTAAGAGACTTAAAATAATGATAGGTGATACAGTTTTGGTTAAAAGATCATGTAATGTTATACCTAAAATTGTTAGAGTTATTAAATCACATAAATTTAAAAAAGAAATAAATTTAATAATTCCTAATAAGTGCCCTATTTGTAATAGTAAACTGATTAAATATAAAAAAAATTTGAAATGTTTTTCTGGTATTTTTTGCCCATCTCAAAAAAAATTGTATATTAAAAATTTCGTATCGCGCAAAGCAATGAATATTCAAAGATTAAATATTAATATTATAAATAAATTAGTAGATTTAAATATAATTAAAACTCCTTCTGATTTATTTAAATTAAATAAAGATATATTAACATCTAGAACAAATTTTAATAAAAAAATAATTAAAAAAATATTATATGAAATAAAAAAATCTAAAAATATTAAATTATCTAAATTTATATATGCAATCGGGATATATGAAATAGGAGAAACAAAATCTTTTTATTTATCTTCTTATTATGGAAATCTAAAAAATATTATTAATGCTGATGTTACATCTTTAATAAGAGTTAGAAATATAGGTAAAATAGTTGCTTCAAATATAGTAAATTTTTTTAAAAATAAAAAAAATTTATTAATAATAAATGATTTACTTAGCAAAAAGGTAGGGGTAAAAATTATAAATTAATAAATAAAAATAATTTATTTTAAAATAGAAAATATATATTAATTAAATTAAATTTAATATAAATATATTTGTTTATTTTAAATAATTATATTAAATAATTAATTTATTTTTTAAAAATAAAATTACCTGGCAGTTACCTACTCTCGCATGAGGAAACCTCAAACTACCATCGGCGCTACGACGTTTCACTTCTGAGTTCGGTATGGTGTCAGGTGGTACCATCGCGCTATTGCCACCAGGTAAATAAAATGTATTTTAAAAAAACAATAAAATTAAATTTTAATTTTTATAAAATTCTAATTTTTTATAATTAGTTTAGGTGTTGTGAAGTTAAGTCTCACGGGTTATTAGTATCGATTAGCTTAACATTTCACAATGCTTACACATTCGACCTATCAATGTCATAGTCTATAACAACCCTTCAGGAGGGTACACCCTCTGGGAAGATTAATCTTGAGGCAAGTTTCCCGCTTATATGCTTTCAGCGGTTATCTTTTCCGTACGTAGCTACCGGGCAATGCCATTGGCATGACAACCCGAACACCATAGGTACGTCCATTCCGGTCCTCTCGTACTAGGAACAGCTCCTCTCAATCTTCCAACGCCCACGGCAGATAGGGACCGAACTGTCTTACGACGTTCTAAACCCAGCTCGCGTACCACTTTAAATGGCGAACAGCCATACCCTTGGGACCTACTTCAGCCCCAGGATGTGATGAGCCGACATCGAGGTGCCAAACACCGCCGTCGATATGAACTCTTGGGCGGTATTAGCCTGTTATCCCCGGAGTACCTTTTATTCGTTGAGCGATGGCCCTTCCATACGGAACCATCGGATCACTAAGACCTGCTTTCGCATCTGCTTGAATTGTCATTCTCGCAGTTAAGCTAGCTTATGCCTTTGCACTAACTTCACGATTTCCGACCGTGATTAGCTAACCTTTGTACTCCTCCGTTACTCTTTAGGAGGAGACCGCCCCAGTCAAACTACCCACCAGGCACTGTTTTTGATCCGGATTACGGATCTAAATTAGAATATTGAGAATTAAAGAGTGGTATTTCAATGTTGACTCCATATAAGCTAGCACTTATATATCAATATCTCCCACCTATTCTACACATTAAAACTTAATATTCAATGCCAAGATATAGTAAAGGTTCACGGGGTCTTTCCGTCTTGCCGCGGGTACACTGCATCTTCACAGCGAATTCAATTTCACTGAGTCTCGGGTGGAGACAGCCCGGCCATCATTATGCCGTTCGTGCGGGTCGGAACTTACCCGACAAGGAATTTCGCTACCTTAGGACCGTTATAGTTACGGCCGCCGTTTACCGGGGCTTCTATCAGAAGCTTCTTGAAAAAAAATCAATAACAACATCAATTAACCTTCCGGCACCGGGCAGGCTTCACACTGTATACTTCCACTTAAATGTTTGCACAGTGCTGTGTTTTTAATAAACAGTTGCAGCCGGCTTATATCTTAGACTGATTTCAGCTATAAAGAGATTTCTTTAAAACTTACAATCAGTGTGCCTTATCCCGAAGTTACGGCACTATTTTGCCTAGTTCCTTCACCCGAGTTCTCTCAAGCGCCTTAGTATTCTCTACCTGATCACCTGTGTCGGTTTTGGGTACGATTAATTATATCTTATAGCTTAGAGGCTTTTCTTGGAAGTGTAGCATCAATTACTTTACTATTTCATAGTTAGTCATCACGCCTAAGTGTTTAGAAAAACAGGGTTTTCCTATTTTTTCCACCCTTACGTTTAAACCGGGACTACCGTCACCCGGATAACCTAGCTTTCTTCGTTCCCACTTCGCAGATATAATTAGTACAGGAATATTAACCTGTTTTCCATCGACTACGCTTTTCAGCCTCGCCTTAGGGGTCGACTTACCCTGCTCCGATTAACGTTGAACAGGAAACCTTGATCTTTCGGCGAGCAGGTTTTTTACCTGCTTTATCGTTACTTATGTCAGCATTCGCACTTCTGATACCTCCAGCATTCTTTACAGAATACCTTTACAGGCTTACAGAACGCTCCTCTACCCAGCAATAAAAAAAATTGCTGCCGCAGCTTCGGTATATGGTTTGAGCCCCGTTATATCTTCCGCGCAAGACGACTAAACCAGTGAGCTATTACGCTTTCTTTAAATGATTGCTGCTTCTAAGCCAACATCCTGGCTGTCTAAGCCTTCTCACATCGTTTCCCACTTAACCATAATTTTGGGACCTTAGCTTGCGATCTGGGTTGTTTCCCTTTCCACGACGGACGTTAGCACCCGCCGTGTGTCTCCCATAATAACATTCAACAGTATTCGTAGTTTGCATCGGTTTGGTAATCTTTTACAGATCCCTATCCGGAACAGTGCTCTACCCCTGAAGATGAATTTATGAGGCACTACCTAAATAGTTTTCGAGGAGAACCAGCTATCTCCCGGTTTGATTGGCCTTTCACCCCTAGCCATAGATCATCCGCTAATTTTTCAACATTAGTCGGTTCGGTCCTCCAGTGAGTGTTACCCAACCTTCAACCTGTCCGTGGCTAGATCACCGGGTTTCGGGTCTATATCTTGAAACTTAACGCCATTTTATGACTCGGTTTCCCTGCGGCTCCCTTATAAAGTTAACCTTGCTACAAAATATAAGTCGCTGACCCATTATACAAAAGGTACGCAGTCACAGATTAAAAACTGCTCCTACTGCTTGTACGTATACGGTTTCAGGTTCTATTTCACTCCCCTAACCGGGGTTCTTTTCACCTTTCCCTTACGGTACTAGTTTACTATCGGTCAGTCAGTAGTATTTAGCCTTAGAGGATGGTCCCCCTATATTCAAACAGGATATCACGTGTCCCGTCTTACTCATTGAAATTATATATTAAATATATTTTAAGATACAGGGCTATCACCTTTTTTGCCGGATTTTCCAAAAACCGTTTTCCTAATATATTTATTACTTTTATTTCTGGGCTTTTCCCTGTTCGCTCGCCGCTACTAAGGGAATCTCATTTGATTTATTTTCCTCAGGGTACTTAGATGTTTCAGTTTCCCTGGTTTACTTCTTTAAGCTATTTATTTACTTAAAGATGATGTAATTATATTACATCGGGTTTCCCCATTCGGAAATCGCCGGGTATAACGTTTCATATCAACTTACCGGCGCTTTTCGCAGATTAGCACGTCCTTCATAGTCTCTGACTGCCAAGGCATTCACCGTATACGCTTAATTACTTAACCTCACAACCCTAAACTTCTTAATATAATTAAAATATATTAATTTTTAAAACATTAAATTTTAAAAGAACTATTAATATTTAATATTTAAATATTAAATATTAAGTTAAATTTAATTAAACGTCCCCTAGGGGCTTTGAACCCCTGTTGCCGCCGTGAAAAGGCGGTGTCCTAGACCACTAGACGAAGGAGACATTAATAAATTTCTAATATTTATTTATTATATAAAATTAATGGGCACATCATTAGCTTGTCTTGTTTTTTTTATAAGGAGGTGATCCAACCGCAGGTTCCCCTACGGTTACCTTGTTACGACTTCACCCCAGTCATGAATCACAAAGTGGTAAGTTCCATCCTTAAAGGTTAGGTCGCTTACTTCTTTTGCAACCCACTTCCATGGTGTGACGGGCGGTGTGTACAAGGCCCGGGAACGTATTCACCGTGGCGTGCTGATCCACGATTACTAGCGATTCCTGCTTCATAGAGTCGAGTTGCAGACTCCAATCCGAACTTAGACGTATTTTTTGAGATTTGCTAGCTCTTACGAGATTGCTTCTCTTTGTATACGCCATTGTAGCACGTGTGTAGCCCTACTCATAAGGGCCATGATGACTTGACGTCATCCTCTCCTTCCTCCGGCTTATCACCGGCAGTATCCTTTAAGTCCCCGACTTAAATCGCTGGTAACAAAGGAAGAGGGTTGCGCTCGTTGCGGGACTTAACCCAACATTTCACAACACGAGCTGACGACAGCCATGCAGCACCTGTCTCAAAGTTCCATAAAGGCACTAAAATATCTCTATTTTATTCTTTGGATGTCAAGAGTAGGTAAGGTTTTTCGCGTTGCATCGAATTAAACCACATGCTCCACCGCTTGTGCGGGCCCCCGTCAATTCATTTGAGTTTTAACCTTGCGGTCGTACTCCCCAGGCGGTCGATTTAATGCGTTAGCTTCGAAGGTCATAGCTTAAATGCTACGGCTTTCTAATCGACATCGTTTACAGCGTGGACTACCAGGGTATCTAATCCTGTTTGCTCCCCACGCTTTCGTACCTGAGCGTCAGTTTTCTCCCAGGGGGTCGCTTTCGCCACTGGTATTCCTCCAGATATCTACGCATTTCACCGCTACACCTGGAATTCTACCCCCCTCTAAGAAACTCTAGTTTAATAGTTTCAAATGCAGTTCTTGAGTTGAGCTCAAGGATTTCACATCTGACTTAATAAACAACCTACGTACTCTTTACGCCCAATAATTCCGATTAACGCTTGCACCCCCCGTATTACCGCGGCTGCTGGCACGGAGTTAGCCGGTACTTTTTCTTCAGGTAACGTCTATTTTAATGGTATTAACATTAATTTTTTCTTTCCTGATGAAAGTGCTTTACAACCCTAAGGCCTTCTTCACACACGCGGCATGGCTGCATCAGGGTTTCCCCCATTGTGCAATATTCCCCACTGCTGCCTCCCGTAGGAGTCTGGACCGTGTCTCAGTTCCAGTGTGGCTGATCGTCCTCTCAGACCAGCTAGAGATCGTTGCCTAGGTAAGCCTTTACCTTACCTACAAGCTAATCTCGTCTGGGCTCATCCAATGGCGAAAGGTCAAAAAAAATGATCCCCTTCTTTTATCTCTCGATATTATGCGGTATTAGCTACCGTTTCCAGTAGTTATCCCCCTCCTTTGGGCAGATTCCCAGATATTACTCACCCGTCCGCCGCTTGCCGTCAAAGAAAAAAACTTCTTCACGATGCCGCTCGACTTGCATGTGTTAGGCCTGCCGCCAGCGTTCAATCTGAGCCATGATCAAACTCTTAAATTAAAAATTTTTTTAAATTAAAAATTTAAATATACTTAATTTAATATTTTTAATTTTTAAACTTTGTTTATTGACAAAGGCTTAATGTGTGCCCACTAATTTTATATAATAAATTTTAAAAGAGCAATTTATATCAAATTTAATTTAATAATAATAAACTTATTTTATAAATAAGTCAACTTTTATTTAAAAAAAAATTTAATATAAAATTATTTAAAAAATTAAATTTTCTTAAATATAATTTATTATATATATTAAATGTATAGTCAATATGTTATTTAAAAATAAATAAAATAAAATTTACTATACTAAATTAATATATATAAAATATATAAATATATTTTAATTATTAACAATTATATAAAATAAAATATGACATCAAAAAAAATTTTTATTAAAAAATTAAATTATAACTATAATGGTAAAAGATTAGATTTAGCTTTATCTGAATCTGTAAGTTGTTATTCAAGATCCAAAATAAAAAAATTTATTATTAATGGTTTAGTAAAAATTAATAATAAAAAAATTATTAATCCAAAAAAAAAAATTTTTAAACTAGAAAATATTGAAATAAAAATAAAAAACCAAAAAAAATTTATTAAAAAAAAAATAACTTTCAAAATAATTTATGAAGATGATTATTTAATGATAATAGATAAACCTAATGGTTTAGTAATACATCACGGAATAAATAATTTACAGGGTACATTATTAGATGAATTGATAAATTATTTTCCTAAAATAGTTAATATACCTAGAGCAGGTATAATAAATAGACTTGATAAAAATACTACTGGTTTACTAATAGTTGCTAAAACTTTATTTACGTTTAATTGTTTGAAATTACAATTAAATAAAAGAAAAATAATAAGACAATACAAAGCAATTACTGTAGGTAAAATAAATTATTCTGGTACAATTAAATCTTATATATTAAGACATAAAAAAAAAAGAAATAAAATGTCAACAAATAATCACATAGGTAGATACTCAATTACTCATTATAGTATTATAAAAAAATTTAAATTTAATACATATGTTAAATTATGTTTAGAAACAGGAAGAACACATCAAATACGAGTACATATGTCAAGTATTCATCATCCTTTAGTGGGTGATAATTTATATGGTAAAATAATGAATTTTCCTAAAAATACTCCAGAGATTTTTATTAAAAAAATAAATAAATTTAATCGTCAAGCTTTACATTCATATTTATTAAAATTTTATCATCCAGTAATATTAAAAAAAATGACTTATATTTCAGATATTCCTAAAGATATGAAAAATTTAATTAGAATTATAAAAAAAAATGATTATTTTTAAAAATAATTATTTTAATCATTCTTTATTTTATGCAAAAAATTTTTTTTATTGTATAAAATTAAGTTTTTGTTTTTATAACTTTTAATTTTATTAATAGTATCATTAATATCTAAATTTTTAATTGTAAGTTGACCTATTCTATCATCAGATGTAAAAAATGATGCGTTATTTTCCATGGTTAAAATTTCAGGAATATAAGTAAGATTATTGGATTTAGTTTTTAAAATAGAATAATCATTACCACGGCGTAATTCCAATGTTACTTCTCCTGTTATTTCACTAGATATCCAACGTTGTATTAAATCTTTTATCATAATAGATTGAGGATCAAACCATTTCCCTTGATATAAAAAATATCCTAATTTACGTCCATAATGACGATATATATTTATTGTATCTTCATTATGAATACCTGTTAAAAGTCTTTCATATGCAATATAAATAAGTGACATACCTGGAGCTTCATAAATTCCTCTACTTTTAGCTTCTATAATACGATTTTCTATTTGATCACTCATTCCTATTCCATGTCTGCCTCCTATTTTATTAGCTTCAATAAATAATTCTAATTTATTTTTAAATTTACATCCATTAATTTTTATAGGAAACCCATTTTTAAAATTTAAAGTTACTATTTCTGGTTTTATTTTTATATTATTATCCCAAAATTTTACTCCCATAATTGGTTTAATAATTTTTATATTAGATTCAAGATTTTCTAATTTTTTTGCTTCATGAGTAGATCCAAGAATATTGGAATCAGTAGAATATGCTTGTTTTGAAGACATTTTATATTTAAAACCATTGTTTTTTATAAAAGAATACATTTCTTTTCTACCACCAAGATCTTTAATAAAATTAGTATCTAACCAAGGTTTATATATTTTCAATTTCTTATTTGCTATCAATCCATAACGATAAAAACGTTCTATATCATTTCCTTTATATGTGCTTCCATCACCCCAAATGTTCACATTATCTTCTTTCATATAAGAAACTAAAACAGTACCTGTTACTGCTCTACCTAATGGTGTTGTATTAAAATAAGGTAAACCAGCTGTGATGTTATGAAAAGCACCACATTGTATAGCTGATATACCTTCATATACTAAATATTTTCTACAATCTATTATTATTGCTTTTTTAGCACCATATGATATTGCTTTTTTTTTAATTTCATTATAATCATATTCATCAGGTTGACCTATATTTGCTGTATAAGAATATACATCAGTTCCTTTTTTAGACATCCATAAAAGAGCTGCGCTTGTATCAAGACCTCCTGAAAAAGCAATTCCTATTTTTTTATTATCAGGTAAATTTCTTAAAATTTTATTCATGTTTAAACCAATAAATTTTTAATATTATTTTTAAAAAATATTAAAATTATAAATCATGTAAATAATTTACTTATAATAAATACACTTATTAAAAAATTATTATTTTAAAAAAAATAATATTGTCAATAAGATAAATCATTATAATAAAAGATACTAATAAATATTAAAATAAAATAATAAATTAAATTATAAAAGGAAATATATGAATAATTATAATAAATTTGAAGTCATTGTTGTTGGGGGAGGACATGCTGGAATAGAAGCTTCTATGGCATCTGCACGTATAGGATGTAAAACTCTTTTAATAACTCAAAATATTGATACAATTGGTCAATTATCTTGTAATCCATCTATAGGAGGGATAGGTAAGGGTCATTTAGTAAAAGAAATTGATGCCATGGGTGGAATAATGGCTGATGTAGCAGATAAATCAGGAATTCAATTTAAAATTTTAAATTCAAGTAAAGGATATGCTGCAAGATCAACAAGAGTACAAGTAGATAGAAATATATATAATAGAGAAATAATAAAAAAATTAAAAAATCAAAAAAATCTTTTTGTTTTTCAACAAACAGTTAAAAAGTTAATAATTGAAAATAATAATATAATAGGAATTATTACAAAAATAGGATATAAATTTTATTCAAATTCTATAGTATTAACTTTAGGTACTTTTTTAGATGGTAAAATACATATTGGAATGTCAAAATTACAAGGTGGTAGAATGGGACACCAACCTTCTATTTCTTTATTAAAAGATCTAAGTAATTTATCATTCAAAATAAATAGATTAAAAACAGGAACTCCTCCTAGAATTGATGCAAGAAGTATTAATTTTAATAATTTAAAAATACAATTTGGAGATAATCCAATTCCATTTTTTTCTTTTATAAATTTTAAAAAAAAAAATATTAAACAAATACCCTGTTACATTACATATACTAATGAAAACACTCATAAAATAATTAATAAAAATATTAAACAAAGTCCTATGTATAAAGGAATTATAGAAGGTATAGGTCCAAGATATTGTCCATCTATTGAAGAAAAAGTAGAAAGATTTAAAAATAATAAATCACATCAAATTTTTCTTGAACAGGAAAGTTTGATAAGTAATGAAATTTATCCAAATGGAATTTCTACTAGTCTTTCATTAGAAATACAATTAAAAATCATACATTCTATTAATGGTTTAGAAAAAGCTAAAATAACAAGACCTGGTTATGCAATAGAATATAGTTTTTTTGATCCTAGAGATCTTAAACTTACTTTAGAAAGTAAATTAATTCATGGTCTTTTTTTAGCTGGACAAATAAATGGCACAACAGGGTATGAAGAAGCTGCAGCTCAAGGAATTTTAGCAGGATTAAATGCAGCAAGATTTTCAAAAGATAAAGATTGTTGGATTCCAAGTATACATGAATCTTATATAGGTGTATTGGTAAATGATTTATGTATTTTAGGAACAAATGAACCTTATCGTATGTTTACTGCTAGATCAGAATATAGATTAATTTTAAGAGAAGATAATGCTGATTTACGTTTAACAGAAATAGGATGGAAATTTGGAATGATAGATGAAAAAAGATGGAAACATTTTTGTATTAAAAAAGAGAATATTATTCTTGAAAATCAACGAATAAAAGATATTTGGATTAATCCTTTAAGCAAAGATGCTAAAAAACTAAACACTATTCTTAAAAATCCATTGTTACGTAAATATAACTGTAAAGAATTGTTATGTCGTCCAGAAATAAACTATAAGATTCTTAGTTGTTTAAATTGTTTTTTACCTTCATTAAAAAATTTACAAATATCTAAACAAGTAGAAATACAAATTAAATATAAAGGATATATAAAACGTCAAAACAAAGAAATAAAAAAAAAAAAAATAAATGAAAATTATATTTTTCCAAAAAAAATTAATTTTAAAAATATAAAAGGATTATCCAATGAATCATGTTATAAGTTAAATTATTATAAACCTTATTCTATATCTCATGCATCAAGAATTTCTGGTATTACACCATCAGATATATCTATATTAATAATTTGGTTTAAAAAACTTATTTATTATAAAAAATTTAAAAAATAATTTAATTAATAAATTTTATTGATATACTAAAAAATTATATATATAATATATATTATGTTATTAAATAATTAATTTAAATTTATAAAATTTTAATTTTTTAAAAAGGAATATTAATGTCTACAAGAGGTGTTAATAAAGTTATATTAATTGGTAAACTAGGAAATAATCCTGAAATAAAAAGTATGATAAACGGTTCTACAATGGTTAATATTTCAATAGCTACTTCTGAAGTTTGGAAAGATAAAAATACTGGAGAAACAAAAGAAAAAACAGAATGGCATAGAGTAGTTTTTTTTGGAAAAATAGCAGATATTGCAGGTCAATATTTACATAAGGGATCTCAAGTTTATATTGAAGGTTCTTTACACACAAGAAAGTGGCAAGATAATAATGGAAATGATAAATATATAACTGAAGTAATAGTAAATATGAATGGCAAAATGCAGATGTTAGGAAATAAAAAAAAATTACCTGAAATTGAAAAAGATAATAAATTAGATTTAGATTTTAAAAATAATTTTAAAGATTCTGAATTTTTAAAAAATAAATCATTAAATTTAAACAAAAATATAAATGATATTGACATTAATAATGATTCAAATATAGATTTTGATGAAGATATACCATTTTAATAAATTTAAATATAAATTTATATTTTAAATTTATTTAATTTATTAAAATAATCTATTTGTATAGTAGTATATTTAATACTATATTTTTTAAATAAATATTTTTTAATGCAATGTAAAATATAACCTTGATTACAGTGAATATTTAATTTTACATTAAATGTCAGTATTATCTTTTCTCCTATTTTCCATAAATGAATATTATAAATATCATCAATTTCTTGAATATTAATTAAAATTTTATTTTTTAATTTATCAATATCAATCTGATCAGGTGAACATTCAAGTAATTCATATGTAATTTCTCTCATCAATGAAAATCCACTTATCATGATAATTACAGATACTAATATAGATAACATAGGATCAACAAATAAATAATTTGTATAAAAAATTATTATTGCAACTATTACTGAACATATTGATCCAATAAAATCTCCAAAAATATGTATTGCAGCAGATCTTATAGCAATATTATTTGATCCACTATTATTTATTAATATAAAAGATGTAATATTCGCTATAATACCTATACTAGAACTTATTATCATTGTACAACTTTCTATAGGTTTGGGATTAAAAAATCTATTAGAAGCTTCTACTATAATTACAAGTGTTATAAAAAACATTAATATAGAATTTATAAAAGCTATTAAAGTATTTAAACGTAAATAACCAAAAGTATATTTTTTATTAGGTTTTTTAAAAGAGTAATATGATGCTAATAATGACATAAATAAAGAAATTGAATCAGTAAACATATGGGTGGCATCGGTTAATAAAGATAAAGAACCAGAAAACCATCCTCCTATTGCTTCAATAATCATGAATGTAAATGTCACAATAAAAGCTGATATTAAATTTTTATTTAGTTTCGTTTTATTAAAATTTAAATTTTGTGTTTTTTTATTATTTTTTTTAATAATCTTCATTATTAATTACCATTTATATTTTAATAAAAAATTTAAATTTAATATAATTATTTGCGAATTGAAAAAATTATTAAATTTTTAATAATTATAACATAAATTTATTTTAATTAAGTTGATTATATTATGAATTTATATTTAATATAATTAAATATTAATTAATTATATTAAATATTAAAATAATATAAAAATTTTTAAATAAAATAATAATTAATTTTTAATTTAATATTTACATTAAAAATTAAAACCCATACATATTAAGTTTAATTTATTTATATGATAAATATTACATTTTCTGCTCAAAAATATTTATTTAAGTTATTATCTTTAAAAAAAAAAAAAACAGATATAAAAATATCAATTATTAAAAAAAAAAAAAAAAATAAATGTATAATTACATATTGTACACAAAAAGATACTAAAAAAAATGATATTAAAATTAATTTTAATAAATTTTTTGTATACATTGATGTTTTATCAATTAAATATTTAAAAAATTCAAAAATAGATGTAATTTATAAAAATTTAAAATATAACTTAATTATAAAAGTTCCTAATTTAGAAAACAATAAAATTAATAAAAATAAATCTATTTTAATTAAATTAAAAAATTTTTTAAAAAAAAATATAAAACCTAACCTAATAAAACATGGAGGATATGTAAAATTAATTAAAATTACATTTGATATGGTTGTTATAGTTAGATTTTATGGAAAATGCCAAGGATGTTTAATGGTTAAAGAAACTTTTAAAAATGAAATTGAAAAAAAAATTATTTATAAATTTCCTGAAATAAAAAAAGTAATTGATATTACTAATCATAATTTTATTAATTTTTAATTAAATTATTTTAACATTAAAATAAATTTTATAAAATTTTATAAACAGGAGTTTTTTTTGAATAAAAAAATTAAAAAAATAGTAATTATAGGTGGGGGTATTGCTGGTTTAAAATTATCTACAAATTTAGGAATAAAATTTAAAAAAAATGAAAACATAAGTATTACTTTAATTGATAAAAATTCTAATTATTTATGGAAACCATTATTACATGAAGTTGCATCAGGATCTATTAATGAAAATATAAATTCATTAAATTATTTATATCATGCTAAAAATAATTATTTTAAATTTGAAATAGGAAAAATGATAGATATTGATCGTATTAATAAGAAAATATTATTAGGTGAAATTATTGGTAATAATGGTATTTTAATATCTAAAGAAAGAATAGTATTCTATGATATTTTAGTAATATCTATAGGAAGTGAATCTAATGATTTTAACATAAAAGGAGTAAAAGAAAATTGTAAATTTCTTGATGATATTCAACAAGCTAAAAATATTAATAGATATATAATTAATATTTTTAATAAATTTTATTTTAAAAACAAAAAAAAACAAAACATAAAAATATCAATAATCGGAGGAGGAGCTACAGGTGTAGAACTTTCAGCTGAAATATTAAATACATTTAATGAATTTCAAAAATATAAATTAAATAATTTTAATAATAATTCATTACAAATAAACTTATTAGAAGCTAGTAAAAATATTTTACCATCTTTACCTAATAAAATATCTGTTTTTACACAAAATGAATTAAAAAATATAGGAATAAATATTTTAACAAATACTATGGTTATAAAGGTTGATTCTCTTGGATTATATACAAAAGATAATAAATATATAAAATCAGATATTATGATATGGACTGCTGGTATTAAAGTTTCAAATTTTATTAAAAATTTATCTGGTTTAGAAACTAATAATATAAATCAAATAATAGTAAAAAAAACTCTTCAAACAACTATAGATTCTAATATTTTTGCTATAGGTGATTGTTCGTATTGTGTATGCAAAAATGGAATTATTTCCCCTCCTAGAGCTCAAGCAGCTAATCAAATGGCTTCAATTGTATTTAAAAATATTTTATCTATTCTGGAAAAAAAAACTTTAAAAAATTATACATATAAAGATAGTGGAACTTTTATTTCATTATCAAAATTTAATTCATGCGGAATTTTTATAAATAATTTTATTAAAAGAAATATTTTTGTAAAAGGAAAAATAGCACGTTTATTTTATTTAATAATATATAGAATATACCAAATTTCTTTATATGGTTATATAAAAACAATTCTAATAATAATTAGTGATTTAATTAACAAAAAAATAATACCTGTTGTAAAACTTTACTAATGTAATTTAAATATATTTATATTAATTGTAAATTTATTTTTCTGCGGGAAATTTTTTCCGCAGTCATAATTATAAATTATTAAATGTAATATACAATTTAATTAATAAAAATATATTATTGTAATTATTTTAAGTTATTTTTTAATAAAAATTAAATATTTAAATATAAATTTATATATATTTTTTTATTATAATTGATACATTAACACCACCAAATCCAAAATTATTTATCATAACTGTATTTAAATTACAATATTTAGTTTTAGTAATTATATTTATTCCTTTTATTTTTGGATCTATTTTATATATATTAATACTTGGTGCAATAAAATTATTTTTAAGCATTAAAATTGTAAAAATAATTTCATGAACACCGGAAGCACCAAGAGAATGACCTGTCATAGATTTAGTAGAAGATATATAAGGTATTTTTGAATAAAACACTTTTTTAATTGAAATTAATTCAACTATATCACCTATAATTGTTGAAGTACCGTGAGTATTTATATAATCAATATTACAATTAATATTGTTTAATGCTGTTGTCATACAATTTATAGCTCCCTCACCAGATGGATATAACATAGATTTTCCATCTGATGACGATCCATAACCTATTATTTCAGAATAAATATTAGCACCTCTTTGTAATGCATGATTCAATTCTTCTATTACTACAATACCTGAACCACCTGATATAACAAAACCATCACGATCAATATCATATGAACGAGAAGATTTTTCTGGTTTATTGTTAAAATTACTTGACAATAAATTAATTGAATCAAATTTATAAGCAATATCACAACATAATTCATCTGCACCACCAGCAAATATAATATCTTGTTTACCAAGATTTATAATTTCCATAGCATTTCCGATACAATTAGAAGATGTAGAACATGCAGAACTTATTGAATAATTTATTCCTTTTATTTTAAAATAAATACCTAAGCATGCTGATATTATTGAAGGCATAGACTTAATTAAACTATAAGGATTGATTTTTTTATTATTTAACATATATGACAAATCATTTTTATTATTATTAAATCCGATTCCGGATCCAACAATTATTCCAGTACGATTACTAGATATCATATTTTTAGTAAGGTTAGCGTCTTTAATTGCATCTATCATAGATATAACAGCGTATATAGATGATTTATTCATAAATCTATATATTTTTCTATTTATATTAATTTTTTTTTTTAACTTTATATTTCCGCAAACATGACTTTTCATACCATATTTTTTAAATTTTTTTGAAAAAATAATACCAGATTTACCATTTATTAATGAATTTAAAATTTCATTTTTATTATTTCCAATACTAGATATTATTCCTAATCCAGTAATAACAGCTCGTTTCATTTTTTCAAGTCCAATCATTTTTTAAATAAAATAATAAATTTATATATTAATATAATTTTAATTTAAATAAGCTTTGAATTAAATAAAATTAAATTTTAATTAAATAAATTGTATATATAATATAATTATATTTAAAAAATAAATGTATTATAAATATAAATAAAAACTATATAAAATTTAAAAATTAAAGAGAATTATATATGAAAAATAATTCACTATATGATATAGATCCAATAGAAACAAAAGAATGGTTACAATCAATTGAATCTGTTATAAAAGAAGAAGGAATTGAAAGAGCTAAATTTATAATAAATAAAGTTTTAAAAAAAATTTATAAAGAAAAAAAAAATGGTAATTTAAATAATTATATAAATACTATTTCTGTAGAAGAAGAACCTATTTATCCAGGAAATATAGAAATAGAAAAAAGAATTTGTTCTATAATTAGATGGAATGCTGTAATGATGGTTTTAAATGCATCTAAAAAAAAAATAGATCTTGGGGGGCATATAGCATCGTTTCAATCTATTGCAGATATATACGAAGTATGTTTTAATCATTTTTTTAAAGCAAGTAATTGTAATAATGAAGGTGACTTAATTTACTTTCAAGGACATACATCTCCCGGTATATATTCTAGAGCATTTTTAGAAGGAAGATTAACAGAAAAACAATTAAATAATTTTAGACAAGAAGTATATGGTAACGGTTTGCCATCTTATCCTCATCCTAAATTATTACCAGAATTTTGGCAGTTTCCAACTGTATCAATGGGATTAGGTCCTATAAATGCTATTTATCAAGCTAAATTTTTAAAATATTTAAATGATAGAAATATAAAAAATACAAAAAAACAAACAGTTTATGCATTTATAGGGGATGGAGAAATGGACGAACCTGAATCTAAAGGTTCTTTAAATATCGCCTCTAGGGATAAATTAGATAATTTAATTTTTATAATTAATTGTAATTTACAAAGACTTGATGGTCCAGTTATTGGTAATGGTAAAATAATAAATGAACTTGAGAATATATTTATAGGTTCTGGATGGGAAGTGATAAAAGTAATATGGGGTGATCTTTGGGATAATTTATTTAAAAAAGATAGTTCTGAAAAACTAATTCAATTAGTTAATGAAACATTAGATGGAGATTATCAAACATTAAAATCTAAAGATGGTGCTTATATAAGAAAAAATTTTTTTGGTAAATATAATGAAACTATGAAACTAGTTAAAAATATGAGTGATGATGAAATATTTAATTTAAATCGCGGTGGTCATGATTTTAAAAAAATATATGCTGCAATTAAAAAAGCCAAAAGTATTAATTACAAACCTGTTGTAATACTTTTTCATACAATAAAAGGGTACAGCATGGGTGAAAGTGGTGAAAGTATGAATATAGCTCATCAAATTAAAAATATGAATATAGATAATATTCGTTATTTTAAAAAAAGATTAAAATTAAATAATATAAATGAAAAAGATATTGAATCACTTAAATATATTAAATTAAAAAAAGATTCTGATGAGTATAATTATTTACATGAAAGGCGTATGCGTCTTAACGGATATGTTCCTAAACGTTTAAAAAATTCAACTATTAATATTAAATTACCTCCTTTAAAAGATTTTAATATTCTTTTTAATGAACAAAAAAAACATATATCTACAACTATTGCTTTTGTTAGAATATTAAATATTTTACTTAAAAATAAAAACATTAAAGATAAAATAATTCCTATTGTAGCGGATGAAGCAAGAACTTTTGGAATGGAAGGTTTATTTAGACAAATAGGTATTTATAATTCACAAGGACAGAATTATACTCCACAAGACAAAAACCAACTTTCTTATTATCGTGAAGATAATAAAGGACAAATTTTACAAGAAGGTATTAATGAGCTTGGTGCCGCCTCTTCATGGTTAGCAGCTGCTACTTCTTATAGTACTAATAATTTACCTATTATACCTTTTTATATTTACTATTCTATGTTTGGTTTTCAAAGAATAGGAGATTTATTTTGGGCATCAGGGGATCAACAAGCAAGAGGATTTTTAATAGGAGCGACATCTGGAAGAACCACTCTTAACGGAGAAGGATTGCAACATGAAGATGGACATAGTCATGTTCAATCACTTACAATTCCTAATTGTATTTCTTATGATCCAGCTTACGCTTATGAAATAGCAATAATAATTCACAATGGTTTAATAAGAATGTATGGTAAAAACCCTGAAAATATATACTATTATATTACTACAACAAACGAAAATTATTTTATGCCATCAATTCCTAATAATATAGAAAATGGAATTATTAAAGGTATTTATAAATTAAAATCATTTAAAGGTAAAAAATGTAAAATACAACTAATGGGTTCTGGTGCTATCCTTAGAGAAGTTATAAAAGCAGCAAAAATTTTATCTATAGATTTTAATATAAAAACATATGTTTATAGTGTAACATCTTTTACTGAATTAGCAAGAGATGGTCAAGATTGCGATCGTTGGAATATGTTACATCCAAATAAAAAACCTAAAAAACCTTATTTACAAAATATATTAAATAATTCCCCTATAGTAGCATCTACTGATTATATGAAAATATATGCTGAACAAATAAGAAAATTTGTTCCTTCTAAAGAATTTCATGTTCTAGGTACAGACGGATTTGGTTTATCTGATAGTAGAAAAAATTTAAGAGATCATTTTGAAGTAAATAATAAATATATAGTTATTGCAGCACTTAATATTTTATATAAAAATGGAGATATTGAATCTGATATAATTTTTAAAACTATTAAAAAATTTGGAATTAATTCTGAAAAAATTAATCCTCGTTTGTAATAAAATAGGAATATTTAAAAATGGAAATTGAAATTAAATTACCAGATATTGGAACAGATGAGATGGAAATCACAGATATTTTAGTAAAAATAGGAGATAAAATAAAAAAGAATCAATCTTTAATAACTTTAGAAGGTGATAAAACATCTATTGAAGTTCCTTCAAAATATTCTGGAGTAGTAAAAGATATAAAAATCAAAATAGGAGATAAAATAAAAACTGGATCCCCTATTATAATAATTGATGATAATAAATATTTAAATAAAAATATTAATAATTTAAATATAAATAATAAAAAAACAATAAATATAAAAAACAATAAGATTAAATTTATTGAAATTCCATATTCTAATTTAGAAAATTTAAAAGTAAATAAAATATTTATTAAAACTGGAGATAAAATAAATAAAAATAAATTATTATTTACATTTAAAGAAAATAATAATTTAATTTTAATTAAATCACCTTGTGAAGGAATAATCAAAAATATAAATATTAATATCGGAGATAAAATTAAAAAAGGAGTTAATGTAATAGAATTATATGAAAACATACAATTTAATATTGTTAATACAATTAAAAAAAACAAAAAAAATACTTCATTGTTAACAAATAATAATACAAAAATTAGTAATAAAATAAAATATCATGCAAGTCCTTCTGTTAGAAGATTAGCTAGAATATCTAATATAAATATTAAAAATATTAAACCAAGTGGACGTAAAAATAGAATATTAAAAAAAGATATTGACTTATATCTTAAAAATAAAACAAACAATTCTCATATATTAGAAATAAATAAAATATCTGTTTTACCTTGGCCAAAATTAGATTTCGATAAATTCGGAAAAACAGAAATTAAAAATATTAGTAACATAAGTAAAATATCTGGTTCTTGTTTACATAGAAATTGGTTAAATATTCCACATGTAACTCATTTTGATGAAATAGATATAACTGAATTAGAAATTTATAGAAAAGAAAAAAATTTAGAATTAAAAAAAAATAATATAAATTATAATATTACTATATTAGTATTTATAATAAAAATTATATCTAATGTGTTAGAAAAAATTCCAAAATTTAATAGTTCATTATCTGAAGATTTGCAGAATTTAGTTATTAAAAAATATATTAATATTGGTATAGCTGTAAATACAAAATATGGAATCTTAGTTCCAGTTATATATAATACAAATAAAAAAAACATTTTACAGATTTTATCATCACTTTATAAAATATCAAAAAAAGCTAGAGAAGGGAAATTAAATCCTAGTGATACTAAAGGAGGTACTTTTACTATATCTAGTTTAGGTGGTATAGGTGGTATGTCATTTACACCTATCATAAATGCACCTGAAGTTTCTATATTGGGAATATCAAAATCTTTTATTAAACCAATTTGGGATGGTGAAAAATTCATACCTAAACTTATTTTACCAATATCATTATCTTATGATCATAGAGTAATTGATGGAGCAGATGGTGCATATTTTATTAATAAAATTAAATCTTATATTAAAATTTCATTAATATAAAATTAATTTTTTTTTAAATATTTAATAAATAATTTTAAAAAATTATATTTATATGTAGGAATATAAATGAATATTAAAATTAAAACTCAAGTACTTGTAATAGGATCAGGTCCTGGTGGTTATTCAGCAGCATTTAGATGTGCTGATTTAGGTTTAGAGACAATTATATTAGAACAAAATAAAAATTTAGGTGGTGTATGTCTTAATTTTGGCTGCATACCTTCAAAATCATTATTACATATTTCTAAAATAATTAAAGATTCATATTCTATTAAAAATAGTGGTATTTTTTTTAAACAACCTAAAATTAATTTAAAAGAATTAAGAAATTGGAAAAATAATATTATAAATAAAATTACAAAAAATCTAAAATATATGGCAAAAATAAGAAATGTAAAAATAATTCGTGGTTATGGAAAATTTATTGGATCTAATAATATATTAATTAATAATAATGAATGTTTACAAAATATAAAATTTGAGAAAGCTATTATAGCAGCAGGTTCTAGTCCAATAAAACCTATAAATATACCTAATGATAATAGAATATGGAATTCTACTGATGCTCTAGAATTAAGATGTATTCCTAAAAATATGTTAATTATTGGAGGTGGGATTATTGGATTAGAAATTGCAAGTATTTATAATTCTCTTGGATCAAAAATTGATTTAATAGAAAAATTTGATCAAATAATACCTTCTGCTGATACAGATATTATAAAATATTTTACAAGTATTTTTAAATCTAAAATAAATATTATGGTTAATACTGAAATAAAATATGTAAAACCAAGAAAAGATGGTATTTATGTTAAATTTTTTAAAAAAAATAAATTAATAAATAAATTTCGTTATGATAATATTGTAATTGCAATAGGTAGATTACCCAATGGTAATTTTTTAGATGCATCAAATGCTGGATTACATGTAAATAATAAAGGCTTTATACCAGTTGATAAAAAAATGAGAACCAATGTTCCTAATATTTATGCTATAGGTGATATTATAGGTCAACCTATGTTAGCTCATAAAAGTTCTTATCAAGGACGTTTAGTTGCAGAAATAATTATTGGTAAAAAACATTATTTTGAGACTAAAATTATTCCATTTATAGCATATACAGATCCAGAAATAGCTTGGGTAGGTTTAACAGAAAAAGAAGCAATAAAAAAAAATATAAAATATAAAGTATCTATTTTCCCATGGTCAGCTTCTGGAAGAGCTATTGCTTGTAATTGCACTGAAGGTTTCACTAAATTAATATTTAATAAAGTAAATGATGTACTAATTGGAGGAGCAATTATAGGGTCAAATGGTGGAGAATTATTAGGTGAAATTAGTTTAGCAATAGAAATGGGTTGTAATTCAGAGGATATTTCTTTAACAATGCATGCACATCCTACTTTATATGAAACTGTTAGTTTAGCATCAGAAATTTATCAAGGAACTATAGTTGATATGATTAATTATAAATCTTAATATTTATTTTTTTAAAATATTTTAAAATTAATATTAATTTTAAAATATTTTAAAAAAATAACAATTTTAATAAAAACTTTCAAAATTAAACATGACAAATAATATTTATTACAAAAAACATAAAGTAATTAAAAATTACGGTCAACATTTTATAAATAATAAATATATAATAAATTTATTGGTATCTGCTATAAATCCAAAAAAAAAACAAAATATTATAGAAATTGGACCAGGATTTGGATCATTAACAAAACCTGTGTTATTAATTGTGGGGAAAATGGTTGCTATAGAAATTGATAAAAATCTAGTTTTTTTTTTAAATAAAAATTTGAATTTAAATAAAAATTTAAAATTAATAAATAATAATGTTATGAAAATTAATTTTTTTAATTTATCAAAAAAAATTGGAAAACCTATAAGGATATTTGGCAATATACCATATAATATATCTACAACTCTTATTATTTATTTAACTAAATATATTGATATTATTAAAGATGTCCATTTTATGTTACAAAAGGAATTAGTTAATAGAATTACAGCAATACATAATAATAAACATTATTGTAGATTAAGTATTATTATTCAATATTATTTTAAAGTTATCAAAATACTAAACATCCCGTCTTTTTATTTTAAACCAAAACCTAAAGTTGATTCAATTTTTGTTAGATTTGTTTTAAATAAAAAATTTTTATTAAAATTAAATAATATAAAAAATTTATTTTTTATAACTAAATTAACATTTAATAATAGAAGAAAAATGATATGCAATAGTTTATCTAAATTTTTTAATCTTCAAGAATTTATAGAATTGGGAATAAATTATAATTTAAGAGCTGAAAATTTGAGTATTGAAGATTATTGTAAATTAGCTAATTACAAAAAATTAAATTTTTATTAATTATTTAATTTTTGTAACGAAATAACATCTAAAATAAAATTTGAATTTATAGACATTGCAGTAGCAAAACCACCATTTAATGTAGTATCAAAATGAACTTTGTATTTTAGAGCAGTTCTTCTAATTATTTTAGAATTTTTGATAGAATGTTTTCCAAAAGTTGTATTTAAAATATAACTATATTCATTATTTATAATTCTATCTTTAATATTTGGATAACCTTCTTTAATTTTATTAACGAATCTTGAATTGATTCCATATTTTTCTAATATCTGTTTAGTTCCTTTTGTTGCATCTAAATTAAATCCATGATTAATAAGTATAACAGCTAAATTTATAACTTTCACTTTATCACTATTACGAACTGATATTAAAGCACGTCCATTTTTTTTAATTTTTAAATTAATTCCTAAATTTGCTTTATAACAAGCCTCACTAAATGTTTTACCAATACCCATTACTTCACCAGTTGATTTCATTTCTGGTCCTAATATAGGATCTATTTTATCAAATTTATTGAATGGTAAAACAACTTCTTTAACAAAGAAAAATTTTGGATTTATTTCTTTTGTTAAACATTGTTTTAAAAGAGATTTACCAGTTATTACACGGGCAGCTACTTTTGCTAAAGGTACTCCTATAGCTTTAGAAATAAAAGGTATAGTACGAGATGCTCTAAGGTTTACTTCTATTAAGAATATTTTATTATTTTGAATTGCAAATTGAGCATTCATTAACCCAATTACTTTTAATTCTAATGCTAATTTAATTACTGCTTTTTTAATTAAATTTTGTGTTTTTGAATTAATTGTATAAGCAGGAAAAGCGCAAGCAGAGTCACCAGAATGAATACCTGCTTGTTCTATGTGTTCCATTATTCCTCCAATTAAAACATTTTTACCATCACAAACAATATCAACATCAATTTCTATTGAATCTTCTAAAAATTTATCTAGTAGTACTGGCGCATTATTAGACACAATAATAGCATTATTGAAATAATTAATTAAATCACTTTTATCGTATACTATTTCCATAGCTCTTCCACCTAAAACATAAGAAGGTCTAACTACTAATGGATATCCTATATTAATTGCTTCTTTAATAGCGGAACTTAAATTTTTCACTGTAGCATTTTTTGGTTGTTTTAATTTTAGTTTTTTTATAATTTTTTTAAAAAGATATCTATCCTCTGAAGATTCTATAGATTTAACATCAGTTCCAATAATATTAATTCCATATTCTTTTAAATATTTAGATAATTTAATAGGTGTCTGTCCTCCGTATTGAATAATGATTCCTTTAGGTTTTTCAATACGAATTATTTCTAATATATCTTCTAAAGTAATTGGTTCAAAATATAATCTATCCGAAATATCATAATCAGTAGAAACAGTTTCTGGGTTACAATTTATCATTATTATTTCATAACCATCTTCACGTAAAGCTAATGCAGCATGAACACAACAATAATCAAATTCAATACCCTGACCTATTCTATTTGGCCCACTTCCTAAAATAATAATTTTATTTTTATTTTTAGTTGGATTAGATTCACATTCTTCATCATACGTAGAATACATATAAGCAGTATGACTTGAAAATTCTGCAGCACAAGTATCAACTCTTTTATAAACAGGATGTAAATTATATTTTTTACGTAAATCGTTAATATATTTTTCTTTAGTGCCAATTAAAGTTGCTATTCTATAATCTGAAAACCCATCACTTTTTAATTTATTTAAAAAATTAAAATCAATAATTGATAAACCGTTTTTAATTAATTTTTTTTCTGTTTTTATAATATCTTGTATTTGAAATAAAAACCATGGATCTATATTAGTTAAATTAAAAATATCTTCTATAGACATACCAATTCTAAATGCATCTCCTATATACCATAAACGATCACTTCCAGCTGTTTTTAATTCTTTTTTTATTATATTTAAAGAGCATTTATTTTTAATATCTAATTTTGAATCAAATCCATATGATTCTATTTCTAAACTTCTAATAGCTTTTTGTAATGATTCTTTTTGTGTTCTACCTATAGCCATTACTTCACCTACTGATTTCATTTGTGTTGTAAGTCTATCATTCACACCGTAAAATTTTTCAAAACTAAATCTTGGTATTTTAGTTACTACATAATCTATTGAAGGTTCAAATGAAGCTGGTGTTTTTTTTCCTGTAATATCATTAATAAGTTCATCTAAATGATACCCTATTGATAATTTAGCAGAAATTTTAGCTATAGGAAATCCAGTAGCTTTAGACGCTAAAGCTGATGATCTAGAAACTCTTGGATTCATTTCTATAATTAACATACGTCCTGTTTTAGGATTTATAGCAAATTGTACATTAGATCCACCATTTTCAACTCCAATTTCTTTTAATACAGCTATTGAAGCATCTCTCATATTTTGATATTCTTTATCAGTAAGTGTTTGAGCTGGAGCAACGGTTATAGAATCACCCGTATGTATACCCATTGGATCAATATTTTCAATAGAACAAACTATAATACAATTATTTTGTTTATCGCGAATAATTTCCATTTCATATTCTTTCCAACCAATTAAAGATTCATCAATTATTAATTCATTAGTGGGTGATACATTAAAACCATTTTTACAAATTTTTATAAATTCTTTTTTATTATATGCTATACCACCACCTGAACCACCCATTGTAAAAGAAGGTCTTATGATACATGGAAATCCTACAAATTTAGAAATTAAAATTGCCTCTTTAATGTTATGTGCAATGCCAGATTTAGCTGTTTCTAATCCTATTTTTTTCATAGCTTTAATAAATTTATTTCTATTTTCAGATTTATCTATTGCATCTACACTTGATCCAATTATTTCTACATTAAATTCTTTAAGAATATCTCTTTTATTAAGATCCAAAGTACAATTTAGTGCAGTTTGCCCCCCCATTGTTGGTAATAATGCATCAGGACGTTCTTTTTTAATGATTTTGCGTACCACTTCCCATTGAACAGGTTCAATATAAGTAGAATTTGACATTTCTGGATCAGTCATAATAGTTGCAGGATTAGAATTTACTAAAATAATTCTGTATCCTTCTTCTAATAAAGCTCTACATGCTTGAGTTCCAGAATAATCAAATTCACATGCTTGACCAATAATAATAGGCCCTGATCCAAGTATCAAAATACTTTTTATATCTTTTCTTTTTGGCATGTAAAAGTCCTAATTTATATTTTAAAATAATAATTTTTTATTAATTTTATAAAATAATCAAATAATTTTGATGAATCATGTGGACCAGGACTTGATTCTGGATGCCCTTGAAAACTAAATACAGGTTTAATATTGCTATGCAATCCTTGTATTGTTTTATCAAATAATGAAATATGAGTTATTTTTAAAGTATTTGGAATGTTTTTTATATTTACAGTAAATCCATGATTTTGTGTAGTAATCATAATTTTTTTTGTTTTTAAATCTTTCACAGGATGATTGCTACCATGGTGTCCATATTTCATTTTTATTATTTTAGCACCATGAGATAATGCTAAAAGTTGATGACCTAAACAAATACCAAATAAAGGTATATTTTTATTAATAATTTTCTTAATATATGATATTGCATAATAACAAAGATTAGGATCCCCTGGACCATTAGATAAAAAAACACCATCAGGGTTAATTTTTATGACTTCTTCAGCTGAAGTTTTTGATGGAACGACTGTGAGTAAACAACCTCTATCCACTAACATACGCATAATATTATGTTTTATACCATAATCATATATTACAATATGATACAGTAAATTTACTATTCTTTTTTTAATATTAAATTTAAGTAAATTACTGTTTTTATTCCATATATATTTATTTTTAATACTTACTTTTTTAACAACATTAATTGGTTTAAGACAAGAATGTAAAGAGTATTTATTAATAAAGTAAAATTTTTTGTTTTTATAGTCTGAAATTATATATCCATTTTGTGTACCTTTTTTTCTTATTATTCTAGTTAATTTTCGTGTATCTATATTACTAATTCCAATTATATTATTTTTTTTTAAATATTCTGAAAGAGTAAAATTACTTCTAAAATTACTAGAAATTAAAGATATATTTTTTATAATAATACCACTTATATGTATTTTATATGATTCATGATCTAAGTAGTTTACCCCAGTATTGCCTATATGTGGGTATGTAAACGTAATAATTTGATTTGCATAAGATGGATCAGTGATTATTTCTTGATATCCAGTCATAGATGTATTAAAAACAACTTCTCCTGTTGTAGTACCTTTTATTCCAATACTACAACCTTTGAATTCAGTACCGTCTTCTAAAATTAATAATGATGAATTTATCAAAATAACCTCCAATAAATATTTAATTTACTGAATTTATATAAATAAATTAAAATAAAATAAGTAAATTTAAAATATTTATATTATAATCATTAATGAATAATAATAATTATTTTATACATAATTTTATTATTTTAAAAATTATTATTTTGATATTAATTAGTTTTTTAAAATATTTTAATTTAATAGTTATACTTTAATAAACTGATAAAAATATATAAAATATATTTAAAAATAAATAAAAACTTAAAAAATAATATTAAAAATGATAGATATTATGATCTAATTTATCTATATAGAATTATATTCTATTTATTTTTAATATTTAATAAATAATTTATTTATATTAAAGTTTGTATTTTTTAAAATCTCTAATTTAAATTAAAAATAAATATATATTTATGGCTACAATTATATATGTAACAAGCCCTGAAAGTTGTCAAATATATGTATTTAAAATGGACTTAAATGGTTATTTAGATTTATTACAAATTGTTAATACTAAATATAAAGGTAATACAATTGCTATTCATCCATTTAAAAATTATTTTTATCTTGGTATTAAAAATAATTGTGGTTTAATAAATTTTAAAATTAATAAAAATGGGTGTTTAAATAAAATTTGTATAACTAAATTACCAGGTGATCCAACTTATTTATATATAGATATTTTTGGAAAAAATATATACATAGTTTCTTATTCTAAAGGAAATTTAAGTATAAGTAGTATAAATTCAAAATGTATAGTAGAAAAACCTAAACAAATAATAAATGGGTTAATAGGTTGTCATGCGGTTAATTTTGATAGTATTAATCAATCAATATGGGTTACATGTTTAAAAAAAGATTTAATTAAAATATTTAATATTAAAAAAAATGGATTATTATATTTTATAATTAATAAAAAAATAAATTTTGAAAAAAAAGATGGTCCTAGACATATTGTATTTAATAAAAATCAAAAATATGCATATGTAATTAATGAATTGAATGGCACAGTAAGTACTATTTATATAAATAGTAAAAGATTAAATCCTATTATTTTAAATAAAATTAATATTATTAATAATAAATATATATATAATGCCTGGTCTTCAGATATACATATTACACCTAATGGAAAATGGTTGTATTGTTGTGATAGATATTTAAATATTATTAGTATTTTCTCAATTTCTAAAAAAGGTGATGTGATAAATTTCACAGGATTTATAAAAACATTACTTCAACCAAGATCTTTTATTATTGATAAAAATGGTAAATTTATTATCATTTCTGGTCAGAAATCAAATAATATTATTATTTATAAAATAAATAATAAATCAGGATATTTGTATAAATTAAATAAATATAAAGTTGGTTTAGGACCTACTTGGGTGTCTATAAAATATATAATATAAATGAATATTTAATTTTAAAAAAAATATTAATTTTTTAGAAATTTATAAATTTAAAATAATTATTTTTAATTTTATAAATTTTTAAAAAATTAATATTTTTTTTAATTACTGTTTGAATTACAGTAATATTATTTACTATTACACAATATGATAAAATTATACCTATTTTATACCAATGTTTTTTTATTTCTATTTCTATAAAATCACCTGCAAAAGGTGTATTTAATAATACACATTTAAAATAAAATAGATATTTATTAAAATTTTTAGTATATTGAAAACTTGATATAATTTCTTGACCAAGGTAACACCCTTTTTTAAAACTAATTCCTTTTAATTTATCAATATTTATTACTTGTGGAAAAAATTTACCAATATTATTTAAATTAATAATTGGGTATCTTGATTCAATATCTAATAATAACCATTGATTACTATTATTAAATTTATATTTTTTTTTAAAATAATTTAATATATTAAAATATGTTTCATAATTAGTAATAATTATAAATCTTTTAAATACACCATTAAAATACATTATTATACTTTTATTATGTTTAAATAAAATATTTTTTTTTTTTATTTTAATATTAAATATTTTTTTAATAATTTTTTTTGAATTTAATCCAGCAATTCCAAATAATAAATATTTATAATTTTTTTCAAAATATACTTTAGAAAAAATAGAATATTTTTTAAATTCTGTAATTAATATTTTTATAATACTAGTTTCAACTAAAATAAATATTTCTTTTTTATGGTAAAAAATATAAAAAAAACTAATAACTTTTCCTTTCTCGTTACAATAAGAACCATAAAGAAAATTATTTTTTTTTAAAAAAAGTAAATCACATGTAACTTTTTTTTGAATATATTTAAATCTATCTTTTCCTTTAATTTTCAGTATATTCCATTTTTCCATAGAAATAAATGTTAGATTTAATTTATTAAATAAATAATTAAATTTATTATAAAAATTTATTTTATTTTTCATATATAATATTTATTTTTAAAAATTAATTAATATTAATTATAAAGTTAATTATATTATTTTAATGATTTTAAATTATATATAAATTTATATATAACATTTATATTAATATTATTAAAATAATCTTTTTATTAAGAGATATAATTAATGTTTGAAATAAATTTTTTAAAAAAAAGAATAAAAATAACTTCTAAAAAATTAAAAAAAATAATTATTTCGTTTGAATATTATAAAAAAAAAAAAAAATTAAAAAAAATAAATTTAAATTTAAAAAATTTATTTATTTTGAATAAAAAAAATAATTTTAAAAGTTTCAATAAAGATATTATTTTTTTAAATTCTTATATTAAACCAATTAAAAAAATAATTCATAATTTAAAAGATATAAAATTAATTATAAAGTTAATGAGAAAAGAAATTAATAAAAATACATTTTTTGAAATTAACAAAGATATTGATAATATAAATACATTAATTAATAATATAAAATTAAAAAAATTATTTACAAAAAAAAATGATATATTAAATTGTTATATAGATATTAAAGCTGGATCAGGAGGTATTGAATCACAAGATTGGGCTAATATGATTATGAAAATGTATTTAAAATGGTCAGAAATTCATAAATTCAAAACAAAAATAATAGAAAAATCCGAAGGTAAAAATATAGGAATAAAATCATCAACAATAAAAATAATAGGTAATTATGCATATGGGTGGTTAAGAACTGAAAGTGGAATTCATAGAATGATAAGAAAAAATCCATTTAATTCAAAAAAAAAAATACATACATCTTTTAGTTCTTCTTTTGTTTATCCAGAAATTGATAATAATATTAATATTACTTTAAATTCATCTGATTTGAGAATTGATTTATATCGTTCATCTGGATCAGGAGGTCAACATGTTAATTGTACTGAATCTGCTGTAAGAATTACACATTTACCTACTAAAATTATCAGTCAATGCCAAAGTGAAAGATCTCAACATAAAAATAAAAATCAAGCAATAAAACAATTAAAATCTAAATTATACAAATTTGAATTAATTAAACAACAACAAAAGAAAAAACATATTGAAAAAAATAAATCTAATATTACCTGGAGTAATCAAATCAGATCTTATTTTCTTGATAATTCTTTTATTAAAGACAATCGTACTGGTTTAAAAAATAAAAATATTAAATCAGTAATGAATGGTAATTTAGATAAATTTATTAAAGCAAGTATTAAATTAGGTATATAATAAAATTATATGTGTAAATTATATTTAAAAAATAATTATTATAATTCTTTATTTAAAAATAAAGAAATTATAATACGTAAAAAAAAACTTGATAATATACGTAAAAAAGAAAGTGCATTTCCAAATAAATTTCGTAGAAATTATCTTTCAAAAGAAATACATGATAAATTTAATATTAAAAATAGAATAGAGTTAGAAAAATTAAATATTAAAGTAAAAATTGCAGGAAGAATAATTTTAAAACGCATAATGGGAAAAGCGTCTTTTTTAACAATTCAAGATTTAGAGGGAAGAATACAAATATATATCAATAAAAATAAAATCTCTAAATATCAATACAATATTTATTTTGGAAATTTAGATATTGGAGATATAATAGGTATTAAAGGAAAGTTATTTAAAACTAAAACAGGTGAATTATCTATATATTGTAAATATATTCTATTAATAACTAAATCAATAAGATTACTTCCAGATAAATTTAAAGGATTATCTGATAATGAAATTATATATAGACAACGTTATCTTGATCTTATATCAAATATTAAATCAAGAGAAACATTCAAAATGCGTTCCAAAATAATATCAGAAATTAGACTTTTTATGAATATTAATAATTTTATCGAAGTTGAAACACCTATGTTACAACAAATACCCGGAGGTGCCTCAGCTAGTCCTTTTATAACACATCATAATAAATTAAAAAAAAATATGTATTTAAGAATTTCTCCAGAATTATATTTAAAAAAATTAGTAATAGGTGGTTTAGAAAAAATATATGAACTTAATCGTAATTTTAGAAATGAAGGAATTTCAACTATTCATAATCCTGAATTTACTATGATGGAATTATATATAGCTTATGCTGATTATAAAGATTTAATATTATTTATTGAAAATATGTTATGTAAATTAATTAAAAATATATATAATACAAATTTTATTTTATATAAAAATAAAAAAATTTTTTTTACAAAACCTTTTAAAAAAATGACTATGAAAGAATCTATATATTTTTATAATCCTAAAATAAAAATTAGATATTTAGAAAATATTGAATCTGCTATTAATATAGCAAGTAAAAATGAAATAAAATTAAATAAAAAATGGAAATTAGGTAAAATTATTAGTAAAATTTTTGAAAAAACTACAGTAAATTTTTTAATTCAACCTACTTTTATTACTGATTATCCTATAGAAATATCACCAATGGCTCGTGCAAATGATAATAATAAACTTTTATCTGAAAGATTTGAATTTTTTATAGGTGGTATGGAAATAGGAAATGGATTTTCTGAATTAAATGATTATGATGATCAAAGAATCAGGTTTGAAGAACAATTAAAAAATAAAAATAAAATAAATAAAAAAAATATATTTTTTGATTATGATTATATTACAGCTCTTGAATATGGTTTACCTCCTACAGCTGGATTAGGTTTAGGTATAGATAGATTAATAATGATTTTAACAAATAAAAAAAAAATAAAAGATGTAATATTATTTCCTGAAATTCGATCAAAAAAAAATAAATATTAATAATAAATTAAATTTTTTAAAATATTATTTATTTAATAATGTTTAATATTTTTATTTTTAACATCAAATTTTTTATTTTTTTCATTTAAGATGATAATTACAGGAATTCCGCTTAAATTAAAAAAAAATCTAAAATAATTTAAAATATATTTTTTATAATTTTTTTTAATATATTTTAAATTATTTCCATGTATAATTATTTTTAAAGGATTATATCCACCAATATGAGCATATTTGAATTTTATTAAATTATTTTTAAATATTGATATTTTATTATTATTTATTGATTTTTTAATAACTTTTGTAACTAAAGCTGAATTTAATTTTAATTTATATTGATTAAAAATTTTTTTAATAGATTTAAATATTTTAAAAATACCTTCTTCTTTTAAGGCAGAAATAAAATGAATTTTAATAAATTTGAAAAAATTGATTTTAATATCTAATTTTTTTTTAATTATTTTTTTATCTTGTAAAGTAATTTTATCACATTTATTAACTAATATAATTATTGATACACCTTTTTTAATTATTAAATTTATTAATGAAATATCTTGTTTTAAAACACCTTCACTAGCATCTATCATTAATAATGATATATTTGATTTATTTATTGAATCAAAAGTTTTAATAATAGAAATTATTTCTAATTTACTAAAAATATTACGTTTTTTTTTAATTCCAGCGGTATCAATTAATATATATTTATTATCTTTATATTTAATATAATTTATTATACTATCTCTTGTAGTACCTGGTGTATTATGTACTAATAAACGATCATTTTTTATTAATTTATTAATTAATGTAGATTTTCCTACATTGGGTCTTCCAATTATTGAAATTTTAATAATTTTAGATTTAATATTTTTTTTTTTATAATCATTATTTATGATATCATTTTTAAAAATTTCAACATTATTTTTATAATAATTGTTTTTTTCAATAGAATTAATAAAAACATTTAAATATTTAGTAAATTTATATATTCCAATATTATGTTTAGCAGAAATAAAAAAAATTTTACCCATTCCTAACTTATAAAATTCATTTTTATATAAATTAATATTTAAACAATCTGTTTTATTCACAATAATAAACTTTTTTTTTTTTATTTTTCTTAATTTTTTAGCAATATTTATATCTTCATTTGTAATTCCTTTTTTACCATCTAAAACAAATAAAATAATATTAGATTCTTCAATAGCTAAAAATGTTTGTTTTAAAATTTTTAAATCAATTTCATTTTTAGAATTTTTTATCCCACCAGTATCAACTAAAATACATTTAATGTTTTTACATTTAAAATAACCATATTGTCTATCACGAGTTAATCCAGGGTTATTTTGAACTAATGCTTTATTAGTTTTAGTTAATCTATTAAAAATAGTTGATTTACCTACATTTTGATGACCAACTATAGTTATTATAGGAATCATTTTTTTCTCATTTTTTATTTTTTATATATTATAAATTTAATTTGTTATATTTAATTTTAAATAAATAATTATATCTTTATAAAATAAATTTTTTTCTTCTCCTGTAATTAGATTTTTTAACAAAATTTTACCTAATTTTTTAATATTTTTTAATACTAACACAAAATTAGAATTATATTTATAAGCTTTTTTAATTTGATTATTAAAATTATTACTAGAATAATCAGTTATTAATTTAATATATGGTAATTTATTTCTTAAATTTTCAGATATAATTACAGCTTTATTTTTATTTTTAATAAATGATGTAATAATGTACATATCTATATATCTAATTGTAAAAAAATTTGGATTCTTTTTTTTCATAAGAATCATAATTCTATCAAGACCAATAGAACAACCTACAGCAGGTTTACTTATACCACATAATTTTTTAGTTAATTTATCATAACGACCACCACCACAAACTGTATTTTTAGAACCTATAAAATCAGTTACCCATTCAAATACTGTTTTGTTATAATAATCTATTCCACGTATTAAATGATTATTAATTTTATATTTTATATTATTTTTATCTAAAATATTACATAAATTTTTAAAATGTTGATAAGAATCATTATCTATATATTTTAAAAATTTAGGGGCATTTTTTAATAAAGAAATTATTTTTTTATTTTTACTATCTAATATTCTAATAATGTTATTATTTTTTATTTTTTTTCTAGAATCTTTATCTAAATATTTATAATTTTTATTAAAAAATTTCAATAAATCATTAATATATTTAATACGTGATTTAACAGATCCAATAGAATTTATATTTAAACAAATATATTTATTTAAACCAATTAAATTAAACAAACGATTAATAAGTAAAATAATTTCAAAATCAATATATGGTCCTTTATGACCATAAACTTCTATACCTGCTTGATGAAATTGTCTATATCTTCCCTTTTGAGGTCTTTCATATCTAAACATAGGTCCTATATACCAAAAACGCTGATCATTGTTTCTTAAAAGTCCGTTTTCAATAACAAGTCTTGCACAACAAGCAGTGCCTTCGGGTCTTAAAGTAATATTATTTCCACTTTTATCTTTAAATTTATACATTTCTTTTTTAACTAAATCTGTTGTGTTTCCAATAGATTTATCAAACAAAGATGTTTTTCCTAAAATAGGAAAACGTATTTCAGAATAACCATACATTGTAAAAACTTTTTTAATTATATTTTCTATTTTTTGCCATAAAAAAGTATCTTTTGGTAAGAAATCTTTAGTCCCTCTAATAGAGTTTATTTTTTTTGACATTTTATCTCTTTTATATTATATAAAAATAATATTTAAAAATTTAAATAATTTATAAAAATAAATTAATTAATATAACACATTTTAGCACTGCCATTAAAAATAAATAAAATTTAATAATAAAAAATATTATATTTTAATACGATTTGTAATCTTGCCAATTAATTGTCCACATGAAGCATTAATATCATATCCCCTGATTTTTCTTATGATTGTTATTATTCCATAATTAATTAAAATTTTATAAAAAGAATTAATTTGTTGTTTTGAACTACATTTATATTTAGATCCAGGAAAACTATTAAATGGAATAATATTAATTATACAATTAATATTGTGTAATAATTTTACTAATTGATAAGCATGTATAATTTTATCATTTACACCATTAATCATTATATATTCTATTGTAATTCTTTTATTTCTTTTTTTAGATTTTTTAATATATGTTTTAATTGAAGATATTAAACTAGCGATATTATATTTAATATTAATTGGCATTATTTTATTTCTTATAGTATCATTTGAAGCATGTAATGAAACAGCTAATGATATATTCATATCATGTAATTTCTTAATAACTGGTACAATACCGGAAGTTGAAATAGTTATTTTTCTTCTAGATAAAAAAAAACCAAAACTATCTACCATAATTTCTATTGATTTTTTAATATTATTAAAATTAAGTAATGGTTCTCCCATACCCATAATCACTATATTTGTGATTTTTTTTTTTTTATTTAAATTAAATAAATTAATAAATTTATTAGCTATTAATATTTGTCCTATTATTTCCGAAGTTCTTAAATTTCTGTTAAATCCTTGTTTTGCTGTTGCACAAAATGAGCATTTTAGAGCACATCCTATTTGTGATGAAATACATAAAGTTGATCTATTTTTTTCTGGTATATAAACAGTTTCTATTTGTTGATCATCTATTTGAATAATCCATTTAATTGTATTATCTATAGATATATACTGTTTGATAATTTTTGGAATTTTAATTTCTGCAATTTTTTTTAATTTTAATTTTAATTTTGAATTTATATTCATTTCATCAAAATTATTACATTGATTATGATATATTAATTTCATTATTTGCATAGCACGAAAAGATTTTTCAGATATTTTTAGAAAAAAATTAATTAATTCATCTTTATTCATATCTAAAATATTGATTTTTTTAATTTTTGATTTACTTTTATTATTGTGGTATTTTAAATTAAATAATTTATTTTTTATTTTTAAATACATTTTTTTTATTTAAACCTTATAATTAAATTATTTTAAATTTAATTTATTTAAATAAATTAAATTTAAAATAAAATTAACCGAAGTGGCGAAATTGGAAGACATAGTTAATTTAAAAATTAACCACTTAATTGCATATCGATACGAGTCCGATATTCGGTATGTTAACTTTAATAATATAAATAAATTTATACTTTTTTTTAATATATATATAATTATCTTTAATTATTTTAAATTTTGTGTTTTTATTTTTACCCAAAGTTTAAGAAAAATATTAATTTTAAATAAATATTCTATTTCTTTTTTTGATAAAATTCCTATTAATTTTATTTTACTTCCATTATTTCCAATAATTATTTTTTTGTGATTAATATTATTTACTAAAATAACAGAATATATAATATATACCCCGTTTGTAATTTTATTAATTTTTTCAATATAAACAGATATTAAATAAGGAATTTCATTACCGATTAATCTTATAATTTTTTCTCTAATAATTTCAGATATAAAAAATGTTTTAGATTGATTTGTAATATAATTTTTTGGAAAAATATGATTTCTTTTTTTAATAGACTGACATATTAAATTAGATAATATATTAATATTAATTCCATTTTTAGCAGAAATAGGTATTATTTTACAAAATTTATTTTTTAAATTAATGAATTTAATAAATGGTAAAAGTAATTTTTTGTTATTAATTTTATCTATTTTATTTATTGCTATAATTATATTATAATCTCTATTATTAATTTTATTTAATAATATATCTTCAATTATATTCCATTTAAATACTTCAACAACAAAAATAATGGTATCTGTTTTATGTATCATGTTTTTATATTCATTCTTATTAAAGAAATATTTTTTTTTTTCTTTAATAATAAAACCAGGATTATCTACATAAATTACTTGATATATTAAATTTGTATATATACCATAAATTAAGTTTGTTGTAGTTTGTTTTTTTTTTGAAGTAATTGAAATTTTATTTCCTATTAAATAATTTAATAAAGTAGATTTTCCTACATTTGGTCTTCCTATTATAGGAACATAACCACAATAATTCATATATTTAATTCTCAATATTTAATATTTTAAGTGCTTTTTTTGCTGCATTTTGTTCAGCATATCTACGACTAAAACCATAACCTAAAACTGGTTGAATAATTCCAATAATATTACAATATATAATAAATTCTTGATAACTAGATGTATAATTAATTTTAAAGATTAAATAATTAGGTAATGGTAAATGTATTTTTTGAAGATATTCTTGTAGTTTTGTTTTATAATCTTTTTGTTTATCACCTGGACTAATTTTATTTAATTTTATTTTATACCAATTTAAAATTATTTTTTCTACTGTATTAATATTACTATCTAAAAAAATACTTCCTATTAAAGCCTCAATAGCATCAGATAAAACTGATTTTCTGTTAGATCCACAGTTTTTAATCTCACCTTGCCCCATTTTTAAACATTCACCTAAATTAAATTTTTTTGCTATTTCTGCTAATGTATTTTCTTTTACTAAAGAAGAACGCATTCTACTCATATCTCCTTCATTAATTAATATAAATTTTTTATATAATGCGCTTGTTATTACATAATTTAATATAGCATCTCCTAAAAATTCTAAACGTTCATTATGTTGTTTACCAGCACTTCTATGAGTTAATGCTTGTATAAAAAATTTTTTTTTTTTAAAAAAATACCCTATTTTGTTTTGTAAATTATGTTTTATAAAATTCATGTATTATTAATAACTCAGATTTATTAATATATAACATAACATATTAATTTAATAAAAATTCAAAATGAATTATTTATTATTAAATAATAATTTAAAATAAAATTTATTTATTAATGATTTTCTAAAAAAAAATTAAAAATATTTTTAAAACATTACTTGTTAAAAAAAAAATTATTTATTTGTTTTAAATATATTAATAAATATATCTTTAGGAATATTTACATTACCTATTTTTTTCATTTTTTTTTTACCTTTTTTTTGTTTTTTTAACAATTTTTTCTTACGACTTATATCACCACCATAACATTTTGATAATACATTTTTTCTTAATTGTTTTAAATTAGATCTAGAAATAACATTTTTACCTATCACAGCTTGAATAGATATATTAAATTGATGACGTGGTATTATATTTTTAATTTTATTAATTAATTTACGTCCATAATCAATTGCATTACTATTATGTATTAAAATTGATAAAGAATCTATTTTATTTTTATTAATTAAAATATCAACTTTAACTATATCTGATTTTTTAAATTTTTTAAAATTGTAATCTAAAGAAGCATATCCACAAGAAACAGATTTAAGTTTATCAAAAAAATCTAAAATAACATAATACATTGGAATATCATAAATTAATTTTATTTGATTACCTATATAAAATATATTTTTTTTAACTCCTCTTCTAAATTGACAAAGTGAAATTATTTTTCCAATATATTTTTTAGGTAATAAAATTATACATTCAACAATTGGTTCACGAAATTCATATATATTATTTATATTACTAATTTTAGAAGGATTATCTATATATAAAATTTCTTTTTTATTTGTAATTATTTCATAAGTAACTGATGGTACAGTATTAATAATATTAATATTATATTCTCTTAATATTCTTTCTTTTATAATTTCCATATGAAGAAGACCAAGAAAACCACATCTAAAACCAAAACCCAACATATTAGATTTTTCATATTCATAAAATAATGAAGCATCATTTAAACTTAATTTTTCCAAAGATATTTTAAAATTTTTATAATCTTTTGAATTAATTGGAAATAAACTAGTATATACCATAGGTTTGGCTTTTTTAAAACCAGGTAAAAAATTATGTGATGATTGCACATCAAGAGTAATTGTATCACCTACAGGAGAACCATATATATTTTTAATAGAGCAAGATAACCATCCTACCTCGCCACAATTTAAAAAATCACGATGTTGTTTTTTTGGAGTAAAAATTCCTAATTTTTTTACTTTATATATTTTACCAGTACTCATAATTTTAATTTTATTACCAATTTTTAATTTACCATTTTTAATTCTTATTAGTGATGTAACTCCTAAATAATTATCAAACCAAGAATCGATTATTAAAGCTTGTAATGGTGAATTAATATTTCCTGAAGGATATGGTATTTTTTTTATAATTCTTTTAATTATTTTATCAACACCATACCCAGTTTTAGAAGAACATAGTATTGAATTAGAATAATTAGTACCTAATATATTTTTTATATCTTTTATAACTTTATTGGGATTAGCATTTGGTAAATCTATTTTATTAATAACAGTTATTATTTTTAAATTCATTTCTATTGCTAAATTATAATTAGTTAATGTTTGAGCTTCTATACCTTGGGTTGCGTCAATTAAAAGAATCACTCCTTCACATGCAAATAATGATCTTGAAACTTCGTAAGAAAAATCTATATGACCAGGAGTATCTATTAAATTAAGTTGATAAATATCATTATTTTTATATTTATAATATAAAGTTGCACTTTGTGATTTAATAGTTATACCTCTTTCTTTTTCTATTTCCATTGAATCTAATATTCTAGGTGACATTTTTCGTATACTGACACCATCACAAATTTGTATAATCCTGTCTGACAAAGTAGATTTTCCATGATCAATATGAGCAATAATAGAAAAATTTCTTATATTTTTAATTTTAATAAACATTGAAATTAAAATAAATTTTTTAAAAAATTTACTTTCCATATATTTAAAAATATTAAATAATTTAATTATTAAATAATTAAATTATTTTTTTTTAAATTTTATAAATTATTTATTATGTTAAAAATTATTAAAAATAAATTAATATTTATTATTAATAAAATAATGTTTTTTTTAAAAAAAATTGTTAAAAATATATATTTAAATAATATTTTATTTATCCAATATTTTATATTATAAATAATTTTAAATATAAATAATATAATTAAATTAATAAATAAATTTTTTAATTATTAAATCTAATTTAATAGATATCAATTTAAAAATATTAAAATAAATATTAATTAATAAAATTAATATAAATTTAATTTAAATAAATTTATTTATTTTGTTTAATATTGTTTTTTATTTAAAATAAAATTCTGAAAATTATCAATATTAATTGTAGATGTAAATGATTTACTAACAACTAAACCTGCAGCTATATTAGCTAAAAAACAAGATTTTTTAATATTCATTCCTAAAGATAAAGAAGCAGCAAGAACACCAGTAAAAGTATCACCAGCACCAGTAACATCTCTTACTTTATATGCATAAGAGGGTATATGTAATACATTTTTATTTGATTCTATTAATAATAATCCATTTTCTGATCTTGTAATAATTAAAGCAGAAAGTTGATTATAATAAACAACTTCAATTCCCAAATTTATTAATTCTTTTTCATTTTTCCAAGACCCAACAGATTTTTTAAATTCAAATTCATTTGGAGTCAAAACAGTACATCCTTTATATTTATTAAAATTACTATTTTTAGTATCTACAACTATTGGAATATTATTTTTAATAGAAAAATTAATTATTGATTTGACATCATATATAGAACCTTTATTATAATCAGAAATTACTATTGAACCGGAATTTAATATTTTTTTTTTTATATTTTTCATCATTATTTTAGAATTAATATTACTAAATTTTTTTTCATAATCTATTCTTATAGTATGGTTATGATTTGATAATAAACGTAATTTAGTAATTGTGGGATAAGAATTTAATGAAATTAAATTATATTTAATTTCTTTACTTATAAGTATTTTTGATAATATTTTTGAATATTCATCAATACCGGTTATGCCAAATAAATTAGTATCACAACCTAAAGAAGAAATATTTATTGCTACATTAGCAGCACCACCTAATCTATATTTAATTAAATTTATTTTAAATATTTCAGAATTGTTTTTTAAAATTTTTTTATTATCAATACATTTAAAATATTTATCTAAAATAATATCACCTATTATTATAACTTTTCCTAACTTAAAATTTGGTAGAATCAATGTCATTCCTTAATTTATATGCAAAAGTATTTTTAATTTTTTATTTTTTTTAACATCTTAATAAAAATTTATTTTATTAAAAATATTTTCAATATTTGTTTTAGCTTTATTTCTTGCTTTGTTTGCACCATCAAATGCTATATTAATTAAATAATCTTCTTCTTTTCTTAATTCAAAATATTTATTTTGAAAAGATTTAATATTATAAAATATTGACTCTGATAAATATTTTTTAAAAATACTGTAATTTTTATTACAAAATTTTTTTTCAAGTTTATATATAGAAATGTTATTTATAAAAGAAAGAATATTTAATAAATTTGAAATACCTGGTTTAAGTATTGGATCATAATGAATATGAGGTGGTATATCTGAATCTGTTACTGCATTTTGAATTTTATTTCTAATTGAATTTTCATTTTCTAATAAATAAATTACATTATTGTTATTAATATCTGATTTTGACATTTTTTTATTTGGGTTAAGTAAAGACATAATACAAGATTTATTTTTAGAAATTAAAGCATGAGGTATATTAAATATTTTTTTACCATGTATAGAATTAAATCTTTTTGCTATTTTTTTTGTTAATTCCAAATGTTGTAATTGATCATATCCTACAGCAACTAAATTAGTTTTATAAAGTAAAATGTCGGATGCCATTAAAATTGGATAATTTAAAAAACCAATATTTATATTTTTATTTTTGTTAATTATTTTTTTTTTAAATTGTGTCATACGTTTTAATTCACCATAATTAGTATAACAATTTAAAATCCAATTAAGATATGTATGTTCTATTACGTGAGATTGAATAAAAATTATACTTTTTACAGGATTTACCCCACAAGCAATATATGTTGCTATAAGATCTAAAGTTAATTTTTTTATTTTTTTATAATTTTTTACAACAGTCATTGAATGCAGATCTGCAATACAATAAATGCAGTCATATTTATCTTGTAAATCTTTCCATTTACTTAAACATCCTATATAATTTCCAATGGTTATATTTCCTGAGGGTTGAACACCACTAAATACTATATTTTTTATCATTTTAAATCCATAATTTATAATTATTTATTTAAATAAATATTAAAAAATTTATTTTTTATTTTAAAAATTTAACATAATGATAATTCATAACGCATATTATATATAACTTTTTTATAATTTATATTATGAAATATTGATGAACCTACTACAAACATATTAGCACCAGATTTAGCAATCTCTTGAATATTATTTAATTTAATTCCACCATCAACTGATAAAATAATATTTTTTTTAACATGATCTAAAAGTTTTTTTATTATCTTTATTTTATTTAAAGTTGAAAATAAAAATTTTTGACCTGAAAATCCAGGATTTACAGACATTAAAAGTATAATATCAATTTCATTTATTATATCATCTGTAATACATTGAAATGATGTATAAGAAGGACTAAAAGCTATTCCAACTTTACATCCATATGATTTAATAATTTTTATAGTGTTTTTTATATTTTTTGATGAATCTGGGTGAAAAGTTATATAGTTTGAACCAATATTAGCAAATTCTTCAACTAAATAATCTAAAGGTTGTACCATTAAATGTATATCAATTGGTAATTTAATTCCATAATTTATTATTGATTTAACAATAAATACACCCATTCCTATATTAGGAGCGTAATGATTATCCATAACATCAACATGAATCATATCAACACCATAAGATGTTAAAATATCAATTTCTTTACCTAATTTTGCAAAATTAGCATTAATTATTGATGGAGCAATTAAAAATTTTTTCATTTTAATACCATGTTATATATATATTAAAAAAAAAAAAAAAACAAAATAAAAATTATATTAATAATTATTATTTTTAATAATGTTAGTGTAGTACATCAATGATTTTACTATTTTTAAATTTCCAGCTAAAATATTACCATTTATAAAATAATTATTTTCTCCTGCAAAATCTGTTATTAACCCACCAGATTCTCTAACAATAAGATCACCACTTATAAAGTTTATGGGTTTAATACGCATTTCGAAATAACCATCTATTTTACCAGATGCTACATAAGATAAATCTAAAGATGTAGAACCTGTACTTCTTAAACATATATTATTTGCAAATATTTTTTTAAATAAATCAAAATATATTTTGTAATATTTTTTATTTTTAAATAAAAAATTAGATGATATGATTGTATTATCTAATTTTTTATTTATACCACATCTAATTCTAACACCATTTAAATAAGCACCCTTACCACGTGATGCGGTAAACATATCATTTTTAATAGGATCATATATGACACATAATTCTGTTATATCTTTTATAATTAATGATATTGAAATTGAAAAATGAGGAAATTTTTTTATAAAATTAGTTTCACTGTCTATAGGATTAATAATCCATTGTATTGATTTATTTTTTATATTATTATTTTTATATCCTAAAATATTATGTGTTGGATATGATTTGTTAATAATAGATATTATTAAATTTTTCACTAATTTAGTTATATAATTTATATAAAAAATATTTTTTTTTTTAATATATGAAAAATCTGTAGATTCATAAAATCTATTTAGTAAAGTACCTGCTTTTCTAGCTGCTCTAATAGCAATATTAATTATTGGGTTCATAAATATATATTATTTTATAATATAAATTAAATTAAATATAATATTTATATTAATTATTTATTAAAATAAAAATATTATTTTAAAAATATAAATTATATAAATGATAAAAAAAATAAATAATATTATAACATATGAAGAAGTAAAATAAAAATACTTATATCAAAAAAAATGCTTGTTAATTTTTAATATAAGTATTAAATTAAATTTACTTATGAATTATCAAAAAATTTAATAAATTAAGTATTATATTTTATATATATAAATTTACTTTTACTAATACTGTACTGATTTAAATGTTATATATATATTTATTTTTATTAAGTAATTTTCTCAAATTTTTTGATTGATTGTTTGCAGGTTATGTTAATAATTAATAGCTTATTAACTGAATAATATTTATAATTTTAAAAAAATTATAATTTGATTTGAAATATAGTAAATTAATTACAATAATATTGTAACATTTAATATTTAATTTTTTTAAATATATTATTTTTATAAAAAATAACATGATTGATTTAATTAATTTTTTAATATTTAATTGTCTATATTATATTATCATAAATTATATCTATAAATTTAATATTCAATATAGATTTTTAATACATAAGTAATAAATAAATATTTAAATTATTAATTTTTAAATTTTTAATATATTTACTTTATACAATCGTATTATATCTTTTTTTTTATTAATAACTCAAATATAATTAGTATAAAATATTTTTGATATTATAATATTAAATACAAAAAATCTTTATTTATAATAATATAAATTGTTGATTCTAAAAATCTCATGTCTATAAATTAATTCTTAAATATAAATAAATTTATTTTTTTAAAAATTATTACATTTTAAAAATAATATGTAATATTTATATTTTATTAACATATATTAATAAAATTTATGAATTAAACGAATTAATTTGTATTTAAAAATTATTAATATGTTAAAATACATATTATAATTAATTTTAAAAATTTTATATTTTATTTTTAATTTTTTTAAATTTATCTAATTTATATTTTTTAATAATTGGATTTATTAAAATATCAAGATTACCCTTAAAAATTAATTCTAATTTATATATTGTAAGACCAATTCTATGATCAGTTACTCTACCATTATGAAAATTATAAGTTCTAATTCTATCAGATCTAAAACCACTACCAAAAAGATTTTTTTTAGTATTATGTGATTTTTCTTTAATTTTTTTAGCTTCTAATGAATATAATCGAGCTCTTAAAACTGACATTGCTTTTGATTTATTTTTATGTTGTGATCTTTCATCTTGACATTCTACAACTATACCTGTTGATAAATGTTTAATACGAATTGCGGAATCAGTTGTATTAACATGTTGACCTCCAGCACCAGAAGATCTGAAAGTATCAATTTTTAAATCTACAGCTTTAATTTTTGGAAATTCTGTTTCAGGAATGTCTTTAATTACCGCTACTTTACATGTTGATGTATGTATTCTTCCTTGATTTTCTGTAAAAGGAACTCTTTGTACTCTATGACCTCCAGATTCAAATCTTAAAATACTATAAGATTCACAATTAGAAATATTAGCTATTATATATTTAAATCCTCCATTATCAGAATAATTAATATTTAAAATTTCTATATTCCATTTTTTTTTTTCTACAAATTTACTATACATCTTAAATAAATCTTTAGTAAATAAAGATGCTTCGTTACCACCTGTTCCAGATCTTAATTCTATAAAACATCCTCTTTTATATTTTTTTTCTTTTGGTATAATATTTTTTTGTAATTTATTTTCTACTATTTTTAATTTTAATAAATAATTATTATATTCTTCTTCTGCAAGAACTTTTATTTCTGGATCTTGTAATAAATTTTTTAAATTTTTTATTTTTTTTTTAATAATACTTCTTTTATAAATATATTTTGTAATGTTATTTAAATACAAATATTCTTTATAAACATCATTAAATTTTTTTTTGTTTAATAAAACTTTTTTTACAGTTAACAAGTATTTAATTTTTTCAAATTTTTTTTTAAATAAATTTAGTTTATTTAAAATTAATTTATTCAAATGATAATAAAAATAGGAATTATAGGTTTACCAAATGTTGGAAAATCAACTTTATTTAATTCATTAACAAAATCAAATATAAAATCTAAAAACTTTTTTTTCAGTACTATAAAAACAAATTATGGTTTGTCAAAAGTACAAGATGATAGAATTTTTAAAATATCAAAAATTACTAATAATAAAAATATTGTACATTCAAATATTAAATTTTTAGATATAGCTGGTTTAATCAAAGGATCATCAAAAGGCGCAGGATTAGGAAATCAATTTCTAAATAAAATATCTGAATGTGATATTATAATACATTTAATAAGATTTTTTCAAGATAAAAAAATAATACACATTTTTGGTAAAGTAGATCCAATTAAAGATATAAATATTATTAATACTGAATTAATATTATATGATTTACAAAAATGTGAAAAATATTTAAATAAACTTAAAAATAAAAATAAAATTAATATTGAAAATAAAAGTTTAATTAAAAAATGTTTTTTACATTTAGATAAACTTAAAATGTTAAAAACATTAGATTTGTTAGCAGAAGAAAAAAAAAAAATTAATAGTATTGGATTTTTAACAATAAAACCTGTAATTTATTTAGCTAATATTAATAAAAATGATTTTAAATATAAAAATAATTTTAAAAATATTTTTTTATTTTTAAAAAATAAAAAATATAATTTAATATTTATTTGTGCTAAAAATAAATTTTGTTTATCTGAAAAAAAAGAAATAAGTATTATTACATGTAAAATTAATTTTAATATTTTATTATATAATATTAATACATTTATTATTTACATAATTAAATATTTAAATCTTAAAATATTTTTTACTTTTAATCAAAAAGAATTGAAATCTTGGATTGTATATAATAATACTACAGCATTAAAAGCTTCTAAAAAAATACATTCCGATTTTTATCGTAAATTTATTAGAGCAAAAATTATTTCTTATAATGATTTTATTTTTTATAAAGGAGAAAATGGCGTTAAAAAATCAGGGAAAATACGTATAGAAGGTAAAAATTATATAATAAAAGATGGAGATATAGTTAAATTTTTATTTAATAAATAAATTTAAAAAATAAAAATTTATTAATTTTAAAAAATTCTAAATTTTTTATTTTGAAATATAAATATTAATATTTATATTTCAAAATAAAATTATTTTTTTATTATATAATTCATATTCCTTTTTTTATGATATTTATATCCTGTTCCGGCTGGTATTAATCTACCTACAATAACATTTTCTTTAAGACCTCTTAGTTCATCTATTTTACCAGAAACCGATGCTTCTGTTAATACTCTAGTGGTTTCTTGAAAAGAAGCAGCTGAAATGAATGATTCAGTAGAAAGAGATGATTTAGTTATACCTAATAAATCACGAAAAAAAATAATTTCTTTTTGGCATTTTTTTTTAAGTTTAATATTAGCAATTCTGATTTTAGAATATTCTATTTGTTCACCATCTAAAAAATTAGAATCACCTTTATTTATAATAGTGGCTTTTCTTAACATTTGACGAATAATTACTTCTATATGTTTGTCATTAATTTTAACCCCTTGTAATCTATATATATCTTGAACTTCATTTGTAATATATTGTATAAATTCATTAACCCCTTTTAATCTCAAAATATCATATGGTGATTCCTGCCCATTAGAAATTAAATCCCCTCTATAAATCTTTTCTCCTTCAAAAACATTTAAATTTCTATATTTTGGGATCATTTCTTCGTAACATTTTTCTCCATTTTTTTTAGAAATAATTAAACGTATTTTATCTTTAGTTTCTTTACCAAAAGAAACTATTCCACTTGTTTCAGATAAAATAGCAGGATCTTTAGGTATTCTTGCTTCAAATAAATCAGCAACCTTAGGTAAACCACCAGTTATATCTTTAGTACCATAAACTTCTAAAGGTAAACGTGCTAAAATATCCCCACTTGTAATTTTATATCCATCTTCTAATTGAATTATAGTTTTACCAGGTAAAAAATATTGTGCTGACATTTCAGTACCTGGGATAAGAATATGATTTCCATTTGAATCTACAATTTTTAGTTTAGGTCTTAAATTTTTACTAATACTATTTGATATTGCATATGTATCTAATACAACAATAGAAGATAATCCTGTAAGCTCATCAGTTTGACGAATAATATTATGACCATCTATCATATCAATTAGTTTAACAAATCCATCAACTTCTGATATAACAGGCATTGTATGAGGATCCCAATTTGCAATTATTTCACCTTTATTTATTTTTTCCCCGTTTCCTTTTGAAATTATACAACCATAAGGTACTTTATATTTTTCTTTAATTTTACCTATATCATCTAATAATCTTATTTCAGCATTACGAGATGTTATAATTATTTTACCAATTTTACTAATTACAAATTTAGTATTTACAAAATTAACAATTCCTGAATTTTTAACTTTTATATTAGATGTAGATACTGATCTAGATGCAGCTCCCCCAATATGAAATGTACGCATTGTTAATTGGGTTCCAGGCTCTCCTATAGATTGAGCTGCAATTACTCCTACTGCTTCTCCTTTTTTAACTAATTTACCTCTAGCTAAGTCACGACCATAACAATTAGCACAAACACCATACATTGTATTACATGTAACCACTGATCTTACTTTTACACTTTCTATAGTATTATTTTTTATAATTTTACAATATGTTTCATCTAATAATGTATTTTTATTTATAATAATTTCACATGTTCCTGGTTTTAAAATATTTTCCGCTGTCACTCTACCTAAAATTCTATCTGTCAAATTATCTTTTACATTATTTCCTTCTATTACAGTTGTTATGATTATACCTAATGAAGTTTTACAATCATCTTCTAAAACAACTACATCTTGCGCTGCATCTACTAATCTTCTTGTTAAATATCCAGAATTTGCTGTTTTTAATGCTGTATCTGCTAATCCTTTACGTGCACCATGAGTAGAAATAAAATATTGTAAAACATTTAAACCTTCTTTGAAATTAGCTGTAATAGGTGTTTCTATTATAAAACCATCAGGTTTAGCCATTAAACCTCTCATTCCAGCTAATTGACGAATTTGAGCTGATGAACCTCTTGCTCCTGAATCAGCCATCATAAAAATACTATTAAATGAAATTTGTTTTTCTTGCTTTCCTGATTTATTTATCACTATTTCATTTGAAAGATTTTTTATCATTGAATTAGAAACTTTGTCATTTGCAGCAGCCCATATATCAATAATTTTATTATATTTTTCACTTGAAGTTACTAAACCGGATTGAAATTGAGTTTGAATCTCAAATACTTCTTTTTCAGCTTCTCTTACAATTTCTTGTTTATTTTTTGGTATTAAAATATCATCTATTCCTACAGAAGATCCAGATTTTGTTGCATAATAAAATCCAATATACATAATTTGATCAGCAAATATAATTGTTTTTTTTAATCCTAATTTTCTATAACAAGTATTAAAAATTTTAGATATTTCTTTTTTATCTATTGTCTTATTTATTATAGAAAATTTTAAACCTTTTGGAATTATCTTCCAAAGAATTGATCTTCCAATAGTAGTATTTTTAATGGTTTGTTTTTTTAAAAACATTTTATTAACTTTAATATATTCTTTAATTCTGACTTTAACATTTGCATGTAATTCAGCTATCCCGTTTGCATAAACCAGTTCTGATTCTTTAGGGCCACTTAAAATCATTCCTTCACCTTTAGCATTTATTTTACTTCTTGTCATATAATATAAACCCAAAACTATATCTTGAGATGGAACTATAATTGGTTCTCCATTAGCAGGAGATAAAATATTATTAGTAGACATCATTAATGACCGTGCTTCTGATTTTGATTCTAAAGTAAGTGGTATATGAACTGCCATTTGATCTCCATCAAAATCAGCATTATAAGAAGCACATACTAGAGGATGTAATTGTATTGATTTACCTTCTATAAGAATAGGTTCAAAAGCTTGAATACCTAATCTATGAAGAGTAGGTGCTCTATTAAGAATAATAGGGTATTTTCTAATAACATTTTCTAATACATCCCATACAATAGATTCTTCATTATCTACCATTTTTTTTGCAGATTTTATTGTTGTTGATATACCTCTTTTTTCTAATTTAGCATATACAAAAGGTTTAAATAATTCTAATGCCATTTTCTTAGGAAGACCACATTGATGTAGTTTTAAAGATGGACCAACAGTTATAACTGAACGTCCAGAATAATCAACTCTTTTACCTAAAAGGTTTTGTCTAAATCTACCCTGTTTACCTTTTATCATTTCAGATAATGATTTTAATGGTCGTTTATTAGATGATGTAATTGCTTTGCCCCTTCTTCCGTTATCTAATACTGAGTCTACAGATTCTTGCAGCATACGTTTTTCATTACGAATTATTATATCTGGAGCTGATAATTCTATAAGTCTTTTTAATCTATTATTTCTATTTATAACACGTCTATATAAATCATTCAGATCTGATGTTGCAAATCTTCCTCCATCTAATGGTACTAAAGGACGTAGATCAGGTGGTAATACTGGCAATACTGTTAAAATCATCCAAGTTGGTTTATTACCACTATTAATAAATGATTCTAAAATTTTAATACGTTTATTAATTTTTTTTATTTTAGTATCTGAAGTAGTAACATTTAATTTTTTATTTAGATTAAAATATTCTTTATTTAAATCAATTTGATTTAATAAAAATTTTATAGCCTCTGCACCTATTTTTACTTCAAATTCATCACCAAATTTTTCAATAGCATTAATATATTGATCTTCATTAATAATTTGACCATTCTTTAATTTTGTAATTCCACTTTCTATTACTATATAAGCTTCAAAATATAATATTTTTTCTATATCTTTTAGAGGCATATCTAATAAAATTCCTATTCTTGAAGGTAAAGACTTTAAAAACCAAATGTGTGCTACAGGCGCAGCTAATTCAATATGCCCCATTCTTTCCCTACGTACTTTAGAATTAGTAACTTCTACACCACATTTTTCACATACAATTCCTTTATGTTTTAACCTTTTATATTTTCCACATAAACATTCATAATCTTTTATAGGACCAAAAATTCTTGAACAAAATAATCCATCTCTTTCTGGTTTAAAAGTACGATAATTAATAGTTTCTGGTTTTTTAACCTCACCAAATGACCAAGATCTTATCATATTTGGAGAAGCTAAAGAAATTTTGATAGAATCAAAATCTTCTGTTTTGTTTTTTAATTTAGTAAAATTAAGAAAATCTTTCACAGAATTATTCCTGATTAAATTATAAATTGTTATATTAGTAAAATTTAAATAAATATATAAAATATATTTTAAAAAAAAATATCAATTTTTTAATCTAAATCTATATTCAAAGCTAAAGATCTAATTTCTTTTAATAGAACATTAAACGATTCAGGCATTCCCGGTTCCATTATATTATTTCCATTAATTATATTTTTATACATTTTTATTCTTCCATTAACATCGTCTGATTTAACTGTCAACATTTCTTGCAGAGTATATGAAGCACCATATGCTTCTAATGCCCATACTTCCATTTCACCAAAACGTTGTCCTCCGAATTGAGATTTACCACCTAAAGGTTGTTGAGTTATAAGACTATAAGCTCCTGTAGATCTGGAATGCATTTTATCATCAACTAAATGATTTAATTTTAACATATACATATAACCTACTGTGACTTTATTTTCAAATTTTTCTCCAGTCAAACCATCAAATAAAGTTATTTTACCTGAAGTAGGTAAATTACTTAGTTTTAAAAGATTTTTTATATCTTTTTCTTTAATACCATCAAAAACAGGTGTTGATATTGGAAAACCATTTTTTAAATTATTAGACAAAATATATATTTCTTTATCAGATAAATTATTTAAATTTACTTTATTATTAATATTATTTCCTAAATTATATATTTTTTGAATAAAATTCTTGATTTCACTAATCTTTTTTTCTTTTTTTATCATTAAATTAATTTTTTCACCAAGTCCTTTTGCAGCTAAACCTAAATGTGTTTCTAAAATTTGACCAATATTCATACGTGAAGGAACACCTAATGGATTTAAAATTATATCTATTGGAACACCATTTTTATCGTAAGGCATATCTTCAATAGGGTTTATTTTAGAAATAACTCCTTTATTTCCATGTCTACCAGCCATTTTATCACCAGGTTGTATATTACGTTTAACAGCTAAACATATTTTAACAATTTTAATAACACCTGGGGATAAATCATCTCCTTGCACTATTTTAGTAACATTAAATTTTAATTTTTTTTTAAATTCATCATGAATTTTTTCAATTTGTTTTTTAATATTACTTATCTTTTTTGTGTAATAAGGATTATTTAATTTTATTTTTAACCATTTATATTTTTCTATTGTTTTTAATTTTTCATGTTTAATCCCATTATATATAAGTATATTATAAATTTTTAAAAATAATCTTGATTCAAATACTTTTAATTTTTTTTCTAAGTCAGTTTTTTTTTTTTTTATTTTTTGTTTTTCTATTTGTAATGTTCTTTGATCTTTCTTGACTCCATCCCTGTTAAACATTTGTACATCTATTACAGTTCCAAAAACTCCATTTGGTACTCTTAAAGAAGAATCTTTGACATTTGTCGCTTTTTCACCAAAAATTGCTCTTAATAATTTTTCCTCAGGTGTAATTTTTATTTCACCTTTGGGTGTTACTTTTCCTACTAATATATCATTTCCATGAACTTCAGCACCTATAAATATTATTCCTGATTCATCTAAATTAGATAGTGAAGACGCACTTACGTTTGGAACATCAGGTGTAATTTCTTCTGGTCCTATTTTTGTATCTCTAGCAATACAAATTAACTCTTGTATATGAATTGTAGTAAACTTACCGTCTTTTACTATACGTTCTGATATTAACATAGAATCTTCAAAATTGTATCCATTCCATGACATAAAAGCAACTCTCATATTTTGACCTAAAGCTAATTCACCAAGATCTGTAGCAGGTCCATCAGCTATTACATCACCTTTTTTTATTTTATCATTTAAATTAACACAAGGTTTTTGATTTATACAGGTGTTTTGATTAGAACGAAGATATTTATTTAAATTATAAATATCAATACCTGATTCTTCTTTATATATTTCGTTATTATCAACATTAATTATAATTTTGTCAGCATCTACATATTCAACATAACCACTTCTTTTAGAAACTATTGTAACACCTGAGTCAATAGCAACTGATCTTTCCATTCCGGTTCCTACTAAAGGTTTTTCAGATATAATTGTTGGTACAGATTGACGTTGCATATTAGCCCCCATTAAAGCACGATTTGCATCATTATGTTCTAAAAATGGGATTAAAGAAGCTCCAACAGATACTATCTGTTGTGTAGATACATCCATATAATCAATTTCATTTTTTTTAAATAAATTTGATTCTCCTTTATTTCTACATGTTACTAAATCATTAATAAAAGAACCATCTTCTTTTAATCTTGTATTAGCTTGAGCAATAACAAAATTTGTTTCTTCAAATGCTGAAAGGTAAATAATTTTATTTGTAACTTTACTTAATTTTACTAATCTATATGGAGTTTCTATAAATCCATATTTATTAATTCTAGCATAAACTGAAAGAGAGTTAATTAAACCTATATTTGGCCCTTCAGGTGTTTCTATTGGACAAACTCTTCCATAATGTGTAGGATGAACATCACGAACTTCAAAACCTGATCTTTCTCTAGTTAAACCACCTGGACCTAATGCAGATATACGTCTTTTATGAGTAATTTCAGATAATGGGTTATTTTGATCCATGAATTGAGATAGTTGACTAGATCCAAAAAATTCTTTTAAGGAAGACGAAATAGGTTTGGAATTTATTATATCTTGAGGATTTAATTCATCTATATCACTTAAAGATAAATTTTCTTTTATTGATTTTTCTAATCTTGATAAACCAATTCTAAATTGGTTTTCTGTCATTTCTCCTACAGATTTAATTCTTCTATTTCCTAAATGATCTATATCATCTACTTTACTTTTTCCATTACGTATATTAATTAATTTTTTCATTACATCAACAATATCTTTATTATTTAATATACTAGATCCTGTTTTATTTTTTCTTGATAATGAATTATTAAATTTCATTCTTCCTACTTCAGATAAATCATAACGATTTTTTGAAAAAAATAAATTTTTAAATAAAGTTTCAGAAGTTTCTTGTGTAGGAGGTTCATTAGGTCTCATCATACGATATATTTCTATTAAAGCACTGTTTCTATCTAAAGAGGTATCAAGATTTAAAGTTTCTGACATATAAGAACCATGATCTAAATCATTTGTAAATATAGTTTCTATACTATTTAATTTTGAATTAATTAACTTTTCTAAAATATCTATTGTTATTTTAGTATTTGCAAAAGCAATAACTTCACCTGTACTTTTATTAAAGTAATCTTGTATTAATACTTTACCTATTAAATATTCTTTAGGTACTTGTATATTTTTAACTTTATCTTTTTTTAAATATTTAATATGTCTTGCAGTTATTCTTTTTCCTTTTTCAATATATACTTTATTATTTTTTTTAATTGCAAATGAGAAATTTTGTCCTCTTAATCTTTCAGGACGTAATTCCATAATGATTTTATTTTTATTTATATTATAAATAACATTATCAAAAAAAATATTTAGTATTTGTTTATTATTATAATTCATAGCTTTTAATATAACAGTTGCTGGTAATTTTTTTTTTCTATCAATTCTAATAAATAATATATCTTTAGAATCAAATTCAAAATCTAACCAAGATCCTCTATAAGGTATTATAATTGCATTATAAATAACTTTACCTGAAGAATGTGTTTTTCCTTTATCGCTATCAAAAAAAACACCAGGGCTACGATGTAATTGAGATACAACTACACGTTCGATTCCATTTATTATAAATGTTCCATTTTTACTAATAATAGGTATTTCACCCATATATACTTCTTGTTCTTTTATAACTTTTATTTTATTTTTTGGATATTTCTTACTATAAACTACAAGTTTTAATTTTGCTTTAAGAGATGATGAAAACGTTAATCCTCTTATTTTACATTCAAGAGCAGTAAATATTGGTTTATTTAAACGATAACTAATATAGTGCAATTCTGCATTTTTATTATAACTTTTAATAGGAAAAAGAAATAAAAATGATGATTCTAAACCATATTTTTCTTTTACATCTCTAATTATAAATTTATTAAATGATTCAATTTGAACAGATAATAAATGTGGTATATCTAAAATATTTTGATTATTACCAAAATTTTTACGTATGCGTTTTTTTTCTATATAAGAATAAATTATTGAGTTTTTCAATTTATATTTTACTTATTAAATAATAGTATTAAAATAATAAATAAAATATAATTTTACATATTTTAATTAAAAATATTAATTTAATTAAATATATAAATTTATATTTTATATATAAATATTTTTATTTACTAAATTTAAATTAAATTTTTTAAAAAAATTAATAATTACATATACAAATAATATCTTAAAAACCAAAATTAATATTTAATTTTTTAAAAAAAAATTTAATTTAAATCTAACTTACTTAATAGATACAGATGCTCCTGATTCTTCTAAAGTCTTTTTAAGAGAAATAGATTCATCTTTATTAATTCCTTCTTTTATTAACACTGGATATGATTCAACAAGATCTTTTGATTCTTTTAAACCAAGACCGGTAACACCTCTAATAATTTTAATTATAGAAATTTTATTTGGTCCTATGTTATCCAAAATAACATTAAATTCATTTTTTTCTTCTACCACTTTATTAGAATCTTTCTTATCTGTATTTATATTATTAGATATATTAAATTTTTTTTCCATCATTTTAACTAAATCAACAACTTCAAGTACTGTCATTTTTGAAACTGCATCTAAAATTTGTTCTTTTGTAATAGACATAAAGTTCCTAAAAAATAAAATTAATATTTAAATATTAAATTTTTAGTAAGATACTGTATAATAAATTATATAAAAAAAAAAAAATCCATTTTTTTAATATATATATATATATATTTTAACACAATGCTTTTAAATATTTAATTAATTTTAATACACATGATTCTTTAATGATAAATATTAACATTGATATTGATTCTAAATAAGTTGGAATTTCAGAAAGAATATTTATTTGTGATGATATTATTTTTTTACCTTCAAAAGAAGCATTTTTAATTTTAAAACTAGAATTTTCTTTAGAAAATTCTATAAATATTCTAGCTGCATCTCCTGGATTTTCATTAGACAAAGCAATTATATTTTGACCTATTAAAGTATTTTTTAAACATTTAAAAGATGTTTTTTTAATTATTTTTTTCATTAAAGTATTTTTAATTACTTTTATATAAATATTTTTTTTAATACATAATTTACGTAATTCATTCATTTTATTGGATTTAACACCATTATACTGAGCAATAACTATAGAGATGGATTTTTTTGATTTTTCAATAATTTCTTTTACAAAATTTTTTTTATTTTTTATTTTTAATATCATTAAATTATCTCTTTTAAATATTACAAATAATATTATAAAACATTTTATAATGTTTTAATATTTAAATTCAAATAATTATTTTTTTTTTATCAAATAAACTATTTTTATCAATTGATAAACCAACTCCCATGGTGGTAGATATTTTAATTTTTTTAATATAAGTACCTTTTGAAGTTACAGGTTTATTTTTTTTAATAGACAAAATGAGATTTTCTAAATTTCCTATTAACTTTATATTATCAAAATTTAATTTACCTATAGTAGTATTAATTATACCATATTTATCACTTTTATAATTAATTTGTCCTTTTCTAAAATTTTTGATAGATTTTATAATATCATTTGTAATTGTTCCAAATTTATCATTAGGTGTTAAACCACGAGGTCCAAGAATATTAATAAGTTTATTAACAATATTCATAGAATTTTTAGATGCAATTATAACATCTATTTTTTTATAACCGTTTTTTATTTTTTTATATAAACTTTTCATGCCTACAATATCAGCACCATGTAATTTAGCATTATCTGCATCTTTTCCTTCAGCAAATACAGCAATAATAATTTTACGTCCAGTTCCGTAAGGTAATATTGTGTTACCTGATACATTTTGATCAATATTATTATATTTAATTCCTAATTTTATAGAAACATCTAAACTTTCTATAAAATTTACTATAGATATTTTTTTAAGAATAACTAATGCGTCTTCTATTTTATAATTTATTGCAAAATTTATATTCTTACTTATATTTTTCATTCTTTTATTAAATTTAGGCATTTTAATCCTCTAATACAAGCCCCATTGAATAAGCTGTACCTAAAATTGATCTATACATAGATTCTATATTAGAACCTGTCATATCATTTGATTTTATTTTTGCTATTTCATAAATTTTTTTTTTTTTTATTTTCCCTATTTTTTCTTTATTTGGTTTACTAGAACCTAATTTAATTCCCACTGCTTTTTTTAAAAGAAAAGATGCAGGTGGTGTTTTAGTAATAAAAGAAAAAGATTTATCAGAAAAAATAGTTATAATAACCGGAATTGGTAATCCTTTTTCTATATTTTCTGTTTTTAAATTAAACATTTTGCAAAATTTTATTATATTTACTCCATGTTGACCTAAAGCAGGACCAATAGGAGGAGTAGGATTCGCCATTCCTGATAATATTTGTAATTTTATACAATTTTTTACTTTCTTTATCATATTAATCTCATATAAATTTAATTTTATTTTAATAAAATATTTAATTAATATTTGATAAATTAATAAACATATAAAACATATTATATATTATATTATTAATATAATCAATAAAAATTTTAGAAAATTAAATTTTTTCTACTTGTTCAAAATCGAGATTTACAGGTGTGGATCTACTAAATATTGATATTGATAATTTTAATCTATTTTTTTCATAATCAATTTCTTCAACTATTCCATTAAAATCAGAAAAAGGGCCATCTTTTACTCTTATTAATTCACCTGGTTCAAAAATAGTTTTTGGTCTTATATTTTTATTAAAATTTTTTAAATTAAATTTAATTTTATTAACTTCATTATCACTAAGATTTATAGGATTAAATGAAGTTCCTCCTATAAAATTAATTATCTTAGGAATATTCTTAATAAGATGCCAGCTTTTATTATTCATAATCATTTGTATTAAAATATATCCAGGAAAAAAATTAAATTCAGTGTTTTTATGTTGTCCTTTCTTTATTTCTAAAACCTTTTTTATTGGTATTATTATTTCACCAAATAAATTTTTCATATTAAACATAACTAAACTTTCTTTAATTGAATTAATTATTTTTTTTTCTTTACCTGAAATAACTTGAACTATGTACCATTTTTTTTTAAAATTCATAAATATTTAAACCTTTAAATTCATAAAAAATATAATATATTTAGTATAATATTATCTAATAAAAATATACAAACAGAAATTATAATTGTTAAAAATAATATAATTAATGTAATAATTAATGTTTCTTTAAAAGATGGATAAATTGAATTAATAATTTCTGTAATAGAATTATTTAATAATATAATAATACATTTAAATTTATAAGTTGTAGTTACAATAAAATATACAAAAAATATTAAAATAGTTTTAATTATTTTTATATTTAAAATAAAATGTTTTTTAAAAAAAACATTTAATAATGGTTCTAGAAATAATAAAAAAATTATTGTACACCATTTTGAAAATTCTGATTTTCTTTTTTTTTTTTTTTTAATATTAAAAATCATTTACAACCTATTTATTTTATAAATAAAAGATTACATTTAATATAATTAAATTTAATTTATATTAAAATATTTAAAATTATATTAATTTTTATTTAATAAATATAATTTATTTAAAAAAAATATCATATATGCTGACAAGCAGAATTGAACTGCTGACCTCATTCTTACCAAGAATGTGCTCTACCAACTGAGCTATATCAGCAAATTTTAAGCGAGTAGTGGGAATCGAACCCACATCATCAACTTGGAAGGATGATATAATATCCATTATAATATACCCGCAATTTTATTAAAAAAAAATTATATTTTGGTGAGGGAAGGATTCGAACCTTCGAAGTAAATAACGGCAGATTTACAGTCTGCTCCCTTTGGCCACTCGGGAACCTCACCATTAAATGCCGGCAAAAGGAATTGAACCCTTGACCTACTGATTACAAATCAGTTGCTCTTCCATGCTGAGCTATACCGGCATTAAATCCACATAATTTAAATAATAACACTTTAAATAATAATTTACAATTAAAAAAAAAATATTTAAAACAAATTAAATATTTTTAATTTAATATAATTAATAGGCCTGGGTGGATTTGAACCACCGACCTCACCCTTATCAGGGGTGCGCTCTAACCCCTGAGCTACAAGCCTTTAATAAAAAAAAAATATAATATTAAAAATAATTAATATAATATTAAAAATAATTATTTTATTTAAATAATTTATTTTAAATCATAAAATAAATTTTTACAACAAAAATCATTAAATAATTTTATATTAATTATTTTTATTAATACTAATGTTATTATTTTAATTATAAAAATAATTATATATTTTATAATTTATTTATTTATAAAATATTGAAATATTATTTAATATATATTAAATTAAAATAAATATTTTAAAAAAAATTTAATTATTTATTAATAAATTAGGTTAATTAATTTTTATGAAATTAATACTAGTTTTAAATTGTGGTAGTTCATCTATAAAATTTTCTGTTATTAATATAATTAATAATTTTAAATATATTTATGGATATGCTGAATGTTTAAATATTAAAAAATCTATATTAAAGTATAATGTAAATAATATATGTAATACATTTTTTTTGGGTGATTATTGTAATCATAAAAAAGCAATTTTATATATAACAAATAATATTTTAAAAAAAAAAAAAAAATATAATAAATAATTTAATAGGTATTGGTCATAGAATTGTACATGGAGGTGAAAAGTTTACAACTTCAGTAATAATAAATAAAGAAGTTATAAAAGGAATTAAAAATGCCATACCTTTTGCTCCATTACATAACCCATCACATTTAATTGGTATTAAAGAATCTTTAAAATCATTTCCTAATTTATCAAAAAAAAATGTAGCTGTTTTTGATACTTCATTTCATCATTCTATTCCAGAAGAATCATATTTATATGCTGTACCATACTTTTTATATAAAAAACATAAAATAAGACGTTATGGAGCGCATGGAACTAGTAATTTATATATAAAATTAAAAGCAAAAAAAATACTTAAAAAAAAAAATAATAATATTAATTTAATTATATGTCATTTAGGAAATGGTAGTTCTATATCTGCTATTAGGAATGGAAAATGTGTTGATACTTCTATGGGGATGACTCCTTTAGAAGGTTTAGTAATGGGTACAAGAAGTGGTGATATAGATCCATCTATTATTTTTTATTTGAATGATGTTTTAGGTTTTTCTAATTCTGATATAAATAAAATAATAAACAAACAATCTGGATTATTAGGTATTACTGAAAAAAGTAGTGATTTTAGATTTATTGAAAAATATTATTTTTATAAAAACAATGCAAGAAGAGCTATGAATTTATATTGTCATCGTTTAGCTAAATATATTGGATCATATAGTTCCCTTATGAATGGAAAATTAGATGCATTGATATTTACAGGTGGAATAGGTGAAAATTCATATATTATGCGTAAATTAACTTTAAATAGATTAACGCTTTTAGGTTTTTTTATAGATAATAATATTAACAAAAAAATTTGTTTAGGAAAAGAAGGGATAATAACAAAAAAAAAGAGTCTTAAATCTATAGTAATTCCTACTAAAGAAGATTTAGTAATAGCACATAATACATCATTTTTAATAAACAAATTTTAATATTAAATATTTGATTTAAATTTGTTTTAAAATAATAAAATTTAAATAGAGGTTAAAAATGTCTCGTGTTATTATGTTAATTCCCACAAGTAAAAATGTAGGATTAAAAAGTATTAGTACAAGTTTAATATATTCTATAAGGAAAAATAATATAGATATAGGATATCTAAATTTAATAAACCAAAATATTTATAAAGATAAATTAGATTTTAAAGATATTAAAAATACAAAAAATCTTAAAAATAAAAAATATTTAAATTCTATATCTTTAAAAGATTTAAAGAATTTAATTTTAAATAATAAAAAAGATATTTTATTTGAAAAAATAATAGATATTTATAACAAATGTAAAAAACATCATAAAATATTTTTATTAGAAGGGTTAAGACCAATTTCAAATAATAATTTTGAAATGTCAATTAATTATGAAATTTCTAAAATATTAAATACAGATATAATTTTTTTATTTACACCTGAAAATGATAATTTTTATAAATTAAAAAAAAGGATAAAAATATTAATTTCAAGTTATGGTGGTGTTAAAAATAAAAATATTATTGGTATTATATTTAATAAAATCAATTCACCTATTTATAAAAATAATATATACTCTGATATTGCATTATTTTTAAATAAAAATAAAAAATCAAAAATAATAAAAATTAATTTTAATAAAATTTCTAGTGAATTAAAAATACCAGTAATAGGATGTATTCCATGGAATTACAATATTAATTATATTAATACTATTGATATAGCAAATTATATTGAAGCAAAAATTATAAATAAAAAAAATATAAAATCTAGATTAGTTAAAGAAATAATTTTTTCAAATACTAATTTTTTAAAAATTTTTGATAATCTAAAAAACGGGTCATTACTAATAACTTCTGGTAACAGATCTGATATATTTACATCATATTGTTTATCAATTATGAATGGTAATAAAACACCTTCTTTATTATTAACTAATATTAAAAAAATAAAATTTATAAAAAATGATTTATTTCAAAAAGTTATAAAAAAAGATGTACCAATTTTTATTACTAAAAATGATATTTTTAATATATATATTAGTTTACTAAATTTTGAAACTAAATTTCCTTATAAAGAAAATATTAAAATTTATAAAATTATAAATTTTATATTTAAATATATAAATATATCTTGGGTGAAATCCACTAATTTTTACTTTAACAAAAAAATTATATTATCTCCATATATATTTAAATATAAATTAATAGAAATGGCTAAAAAAGAAAATAAAAAAATTATTTTACCTGAAGGATATGATCCACGTATAATTAAATCTGCATATATTTGCTATAAAAAAAAAATTGCTAATTGTATTTTAATAGGAAGTCCAAAAAAAATAAAAAAAATATCATTTGAGCAGGGTATTAATTTAAAAAATAAAATTGAAATTATTGATCCAAAGAAAATAAGAATGAATTATATATATAAATTAATGGAAATAAGAAAAAATCATGGAATGACAGAAAAAAAAGCAATTCAAGAATTAAAAGATAATGTAGTTTTAGCAACTTTAATGTTAGAAAATTCTGAAGTTGATGGTATTGTATCAGGTGCGGTAAATACAACCGCTAATACAATAAAACCAGCGCTTCAAATAATTAAAACTTTGCCAGGCATATCAATAGTATCATCTATTTTTTTTATGTTATTTACTAATAAAGTATTAATTTATGGTGATTGTGCTATAAATATTAATCCTAATTCAGAACAATTATCAGAAATAGCTATTCAATCTTATAATTCAGCTTTAAAATTTAATATTATTCCTAGAGTTGCTATGATATCATATTCTACTGGTACTTCTGGTTATGGAGTTGATGTTGATAAAGTTAGAGAGGCTACAAATTTTATAAAAAAAAAAATACCAGATATTATAATAGACGGGCCGATACAATATGATGCTGCAGTAATACCAGATATTGCTATGATTAAAGCCCCAAATTCACCGTTAAAAGGAAAAGCTAATGTATTTATTTTTCCCAATTTAGATACAGGTAATACAACTTATAAAGCTGTTCAAAGAACATCTAATATTATATCAATAGGTCCTATTTTACAAGGTATAAAAAAACCAGTTAATGATTTATCTCGTGGTGCTAATATTGAAGATATAGTTTATACAATTGCAATAACTGCAATACAATCTAAAACATAAATAGTGTTTTAATTTATTTATATTTAATTTAATATTTTCTAAAATTATATAAATAAAAATTTTAGAGAATATTAAATTAAATATAATTTTTATTTAAAATAATTTTGAAAAAAATTAATTTTTATATTTAAATTTATTAAATATTATTCTTTTTTAAATTTTGATCTATTAAAAGAATTTAAAATTTCTGATCTAGCTGCATTCAAATTATCCCATCCTTTAATCTTAACCCATTTTTCTTTTTCTAAATCTTTATAATGTTTAAAAAAATGAACAATTTGATTTTTAAAATTTTTAGATAAATCATTAATATCATTAATATTATTATATGCTTTAGATATTTTATTATGAGGAACAGCAATTAATTTATTATCTTCACCTGATTCATCTATCATTCTTAGCAACCCTATAGGACGACACCTTATTACAGTTCCTGGATATATAAAATAATTTAATATTACTAATACATCTAAAGGATCTCCGTCTAATGCTAAAGTATTATTAATATAACCATAATTACAAGGATAAATCATATTATTATACATAATACGATTTATAAATAAAATACCATTTTTTTTATCAACTTCATATTTTATATGATGAGAATTATATGGTATTTCTATAATTACATAGATATCATCTGGTAATTTTTTACCAGGTGAAACTTTATATAAACTCATAATTTTTCCTTAAATATAATTTAAACTTAATATTAATATAGTTGTTTGTTTTAAAATATTTATTAATTTTTTTAAAATTTAAATATTTTAAAAAAATATATTTTAGTTAATATTTAATTGTGTAATATATTTTTTTATATTTACTTTTATTAAATAATAATATAAATTATAAATTAAATAAAATAAATAATTTTAATAAAAAATTAAAATAAATAATAAATTACATTTTTAATACCAAAATATGAATTCTTTATTTAAAAGAAATTTTTTAAGATTAATAGATTTTTCTGAAAATGAAATAAAAAACATATTATTATTGTCACATTATCTTAAAAAATGTAAAAAATTAGGAACTGAAATTAAATATCTGAATGGAAAAAATATTTTATTAATTTTTGAAAAACCATCAACACGAACTAGATGTTCTTTTGAAGTTTCAGCTTTTGATCAAGGAGCTAATATCACTTATATAGATCAAAATACAAGTCAAATGCATAAAAAAGAATCTGTTAAAGACACTTCTATTGTATTAGGTAAAATGTATGACGCTATACAATATAGAGGTTATAATCAAAATTATATAGAAAATATTGCAAAATATTCTAAAATTCCTGTTTGGAATGGGTTAACAAATGAATTTCATCCTACACAATTAATAGCTGATTTGTTAACAATTGAAGAAAATATTAAATATAAACCTTTTAATAAAATAAATTTAACTTATATAGGTGATGCATCTAACAATATAGGAAATTCTTTATTAGAAGCTTCTGCTGTTACAGGTTTAAATCTTACTTTAGTATCACCAAAATATTATTTCCCTAATAAGAAATTAATAAATTATTGTACATTATTGAGTAAAAATAAAGGAGGTAATATAAACATAACAGAAGATATATTAAATGGAGTTAAAGCATCTGATTTTATATATACAGATGTTTGGTTATCTATGGGTGATAATAAAAGTCAATGGAAAAAAAAAATAAAAAATCTAAGAAATTATCAGTTAAATTCTGATATTATAAATTTAATTGACAATAAAAATGTTAAATTTTTACATTGCCTTCCGTCTTTTCATAATAATAACAGTGATATAGGAAAAAAAATATCTAAAAAATATGGATTTAAAAATGGAATAGAAGTAACTAATGACGTTTTTGAGTCTGAATATAGTTTAGTATTTAAACAAGCTGAAAATCGTTTGCATACAATTAAAGCAATAATGATTTATACATTAAATAAGAATGTTAATATTAAAATTATATAAATAATTTTATAAAAATGAATTAATAATTTAATTTATTATGGTTTTAAATATGAATAAAGTCCCTGTAACTTTACGAGGTTTTGAAAAATTAAAAGAGGAACTTGAATATCTTAAAAATTTTAAACGTAAAGAAATAATTAATTCTATAATTAGTGCTCGTAAACATGGAGATCTAAAAGAGAATTCAGAATATCACTCTGCTAAAGAACAGCAATTATTATGTGAATTTAGAATACAAGAAATTGAAATAACATTAATTAATTCTTATGTTATTGATATAACTAAAATTTTTAAAAAGAATTACATTATATTTGGGTCAACAGTTACTATAAAATATAAAAATACAAAAGAAAAAAAAAAATATAAAATAGTTGGTAAAGATGAATCTAATTTTAAAAAAAATTTAATATCTATTCATTCACCCATGGCACGGGGATTAATAGGAAAAAAAAAAGGTGATTTAGTTAAAATAAAAACACCTGGAGGAAATGTAGAATGTACTATATTAAAAATAGAATATTTATAATATACAATTAATGTAATACAATTAATATTATATTTTTAAAAATCAATTTTAAAAAATATGTTAATAAAAAAAAAATCTTATAGTTCTAAAAGATGGTTAAAAAATCATTTTAATGATATTTATTTTATCAATTCAAAAAAAAGAAAATTACGTTCTAGATCTTGGTTTAAATTGAATGAAATCCAAAAAAAATATAATATTATTTTTAAAGGAATAAAAGTTTTAGATTTAGGATCTTCCCCTGGGGGATGGTCTAAGTATATTTATAATACAATTGGTACACATGGTATTATTATTTCTTGTGATATTATACCTATGAAACCAATATCAGGAGTATATTTTATACTTGGTGATATAAACAATAGTATTGTATTCAAAAAAATATCTAAAAAAATTGGTAATAAAAAAATAGACCTTATATTATCTGATATTTCTCCAAATATAAGTGGTATATCAACTATAGATATACCTAAATTTATACATTTAGTAAAATTATCATTGTTTTTTTGTAAAAAATTTTTAATTAAAGGAGGAAATTATATAGTAAAGATATTTCAAGGAAATGGTTATGAAAAAATATTTAAATACATTAAAACTAAATTTCTTGATGTGAAAATTATTAAACCTAAATCTTCAAAAAAAACATCAAAAGAAGTTTATATTTTATCTAAAGGTTATATTATATAGTTAATGTTTTGAATTTTAACATTGTTAATAATTTTTATTAAAATTATACATGAGGTTAATATTTTGAATAATATTTTTAAAAACATAATAATATGGTTAACTATGACAGTAATATGTATTTCTATGTTTCAAAATTTTAATTTTATAGAACATAATGAAAATAAATTAAATTATTCAACATTTATGTCTGAACTTAATAAAAATAAAATAAAAGAAGTATCAATTAAAAATAGAAAAATACTGTTTACTGAAATTAATAATAATAAATATATTACTTATATTCCAATAAATGATCCTAAACTTCTTGATATGTTATTAATTAAAAATGTTAAAATTATAGGAGAATATTCTGAAGATCATAGTTTATTTACTTCTGTTTTAATATCTTGTTTTCCAATAATATTAATTGTAGTATGTTGGTTATTTTTTATACGTCAAATAAAAAATAGTGGTAAAGGTATTATGTCATTTGGAAAAAATAAAGCTAAAATGTTAAATAAAAAAAATATTAAAATTAATTTTAACGATATTGCAGGTTGTGATGAAGCTAAAAAAGAAGTAAGTGAAATTGTAGATTATTTGAAAGATTCTAAAAAATTTAAAAAATTAGGTGGTAAAATGCCTAAAGGAATTTTAATGATAGGCCCTCCTGGTACGGGAAAAACATTACTTGCAAAAGCTATATCAGGTGAAGCTAGGGTTCCTTTTTTTAGTATATCTGGATCTGATTTTGTAGAAATGTTTGTAGGTGTAGGTGCATCAAGAGTGAGAGATATGTTTGAGCAAGCTAAAAAATCAGCACCATGTATAATTTTTATTGATGAAATAGATGCAGTAGGTCGTAAACGTAGTTCTGGATTTAGTGGTGGAAATGATGAAAGAGAACAAACATTAAATCAAATGCTGGTAGAAATGGATGGTTTTGAAAAAAATGAAGATGTGATTATAATTGCAGCTACAAATCGTCCTGATGTATTAGATTCAGCTTTATTACGTCCAGGTCGTTTTGATCGTCAAGTAATAGTAGATTTGCCGGATTTAAAAGGAAGAGAAAAAATTTTAGATGTACATATTAAAAATTCTCCAATATCTTCAGATGTTAATTTATCAATAATAGCTAGAGGCACCCCAGGTTTTTCTGGTGCAGATTTATCTAATTTAATCAATGAAGCTGCTTTATATGCAGCAAGTAAAAATAAAATAATTATATCAATGATAGATTTAGAAAAAGCTAAAGATAAAATAATAATGGGTTCTGAAAGAAAATCTTTAATAATGACAGAATCACAAAAAGAATATACTGCTTATCATGAATCAGGACATGTCATAATTGGTAGATTAGTTCCAGATATTGACCCAATACACAAAGTTACTATAATTCCCAGGGGTAAATCTTTAGGTGCTACTTTTTTCTTACCTAAAGAAGATATGATAAATATAAATCGTCAAAAATTAGAAAGTCAGATATCTACTTTATATGGAGGAAGAGTTGCTGAAGAAATAATATATGGTAACGATAAAATTTCTTCAGGATCGTTTAATGATATTAAAGTTGCTACATCTATTGCTAGAAATATGGTTACTAAATGGGGTTTTTCTGAAAAACTTGGTCCTATTTTATATTCTAATGAAGAAGAAAACGAAATTTATGAAAAAAAATATTCAAAAAAAAATAAAAATATCTCTGATAAAACAAAGTTATTGATAGATAAAGAAATAAAATTTATAATTAAAAAAAATTATGATAGAGCTAAAAAAATTCTTATTGAAAATATAAAAATTCTACATAATATGAAAAATTTATTAATAAAAAATGAAACAATTGATAGCAAACAAATTCATAATATAATGAAAATTAAAAAATCAATTAATTAATTTATTAAAATAATAATATAAAGCCGATGTGGTGAAATTGGTATACACGCTACCTTGAGGTGGTAGTGCCTATTTTGGTTTACGGGTTCGAATCCCGTCTTCGGCATTATAATTTAAAATAAAAAACTTTATTAATTTTTTATTTTTTTAAAATATAATTACATTATTTATTTAGGAAATTTAATGAATAAAAAAATAATAAATATAATTCAATCATTATCACATGAAAAATCAATTAGTATGGAAGATATTTTTAGGACATTAGAAAATTCTATTTCAATAATTATAAAAAAAAAATATAATAATAAATTTAATATATTTGTTAAAATTAATAGAAATTCTGCAAAATTTGATATATTTAGACGTTGGATTTTTGTAAAAAAAGTAATAAATTCAAAAAAAGAAATTTCAATTAAATATGCAAATATTTATTTTAAAAATTATTTATATCAAAATTTTTACGATAAAAAAATAAAAAATTTTAATTTTGATAGAACAAGTATTCAAAAAATAAAAAAATTAATTATAAAAAAAATTGATAAATACAAAATAAAAACATGTATTAAATACTTTAAGAAACATAAAGGAAAAATAGTAAATGGTATAATTAAAAAAGTAAGTATAGAAAAAATATTTTTAGATTTAGAAAAAAAATATAAAGGAATTATAATAAAAAAAGAAATGATAATTAGAGAAAATTTAAAACCAGGAGATATAATACGTGGTGTGTTATATTCTATTAACAATAAATTTAATTTTCTAATTAGCAGATCAAGACCTGAAATGTTAATAGAACTGTTAAAAATAGAAATTCCTGAAATTAAAGAAAAAATTATTGAAATAAAAGACATTAAACGTTTTCCTGGAGTAAGATCAAAAATAGCAGTAAAAACAAATGATATAAAAATAAATCCAATTGGTGCTTGTATAGGTTTGCGTGGTTCTAGAATACAAGCTGTATCTAATGAATTATGTGGAGAAAAAATAGACATTTTTCTTTGGCATGAAAATAAAGTACAATTAGCAATTAATTCTATTTCTACTATAGGGATAATATCCATTATTATAGATAATAAAAATAAAAAAATGGATATTGCGTTAGATAAATCAAATATTGCACAAGCAATTGGAAAAAACGGACAAAATGTAAAACTTTCATCTAAAATAACTGGATTTAAATTAAATATAATGACTTTTAAAGAGTTATACAAAAAAAAAATGAAAAATTTAATTTAAATATTTAAAATAAATTTTTTCATTTTTTTTTGTATAACTCTTTAAAAAATCAAAAATTAAAATTTAAATATAATTAAATATATTTTAAATAAATAATATTATAAAAATAAAAAACAAAATGAAAGATAAAATATTAAATAAAAAAAAATCTTTAAATTACATTAAATTAAATAATAAAAAAAAAATAAAAAACAAAAATATAAAAAATATTGTAAAAAGTAAAAATAATTTTAACAAAATAAATAACTTTAAAATAAAAAAAAAAAATAAAATTCAAGTTATTAAATATATTAAACAAAATAAATTATTTAAAAATAATTTTAATTTAAAAGAAAATGTATTAATAAAAAATAAATTTGAAAAAAAAAAAAAAATTAATTTTTTAATACAAAAATTTATAAAACCATTGAGATCTATTAATAAAAATATAATTTTAATAAAAATTATAAAATTAGATAAATTAGCTAATAAAATTTCAATTAAAAAGTGTAATTTGATTAATAAAATTAATAAATTAGGGTTTAAAATAAATATTAATAATATCATAGATAAAGAAACTGCTGGTTTATTATCAGAAGAAATGGGACATAACGTTTTTTTAAAAAATCATAATAAAAGAAAAAAAACAAATTTTAAATGCTTAAAAAAAAATAAAAATATTTGTTTAGTATCTAGAGCACCTATAGTAACTATTATGGGTCATGTTAATCATGGTAAAACAAGTATATTAAAATTATTATTAAAAAATAAAATAATAATTAAAGAAGACATTGGAATAACTCAACATTTAGGTTTTTATAGTATTAAAAATAAAAATAGTTATATTACTATTTTAGATACACCTGGGCATTCAGCTTTTAATTATATTAGATCAAAAGGTGCTAAATTAACTGATATTATTTTATTAGTTATAGCAGCAGATGATGGTGTTATGCCCCAAACAATTGAAGCAATTCAACATGCAAAGATGTACAAAGTTCACATAATTGTAGTTATCAATAAAATTGATAAATTAGGATCCAATATACATAAAATAAAAAATGATTTAACTAAATATAATATTATTTCAGAAGAATGGGGTGGTAAAAATAAATTTATCAATGTATCTGCAAAATCAGGAAAAGGTATAGATAAACTCAGTGACCTAATATTATTACAATCAAAATTGTTAAATTTAAAAACAAAAAAAAACGGTCGTGCTAGAGGTGTAGTTATAGAATCATTTTTAGATAAAGGTTTAGGACCTGTATCTATTTTTATTGTTAAAGAAGGAATTTTAAATAAAAATGATATTGTTGTTTGTGGATTAGAATATGGGAAAATACGTTCTATGTTTAATATACATAATAAATATATAGAAAAATCTAAATTATCATTACCTATAAAAATAACAGGTCTTTCTGGTATTACAAAACCTGGTGATGAATTTAAAGTAATGAAAAATGAAAAAAAAGCTAAAAATTTATCTATTTTAAGAAAAAATAAATTCAAAGAAATTAAATTATATAATAATAATAAATATAATTTAGAAAATATGTTTGATAAAATATTAAATAAAAAAAATAATGTAATTAATTTAATAATAAAAACAGATGTTAACGGATCTTGCGAAGCAATTATTTATTCATTAAATATGATATCTAAAAAGAATATTAAAATAAATATTATTAAATCAAGTATTGGAGAAATTAATGAAAATGATGTTATGCTTGCATATACATCTAATTCTATAATTTTAGGTTTTAATGTAATTTCAAATATTTATGCTAAACGTTTAATAGAATTTAAAAAAATAAATATAAAATGTTACATTTCAATTTATGATTTAATAACAGAAGTTAAAAAAATAATTAAAAAAAATAATAAAAATAATATTAAACAAAAAATAATAGGTACAGCAGAAGTAAAAAATATATTTAATTCAAAAAAATTAGGATTAATTGCTGGATGTATTGTTACTAATGGGATAATTAAAAAAAACAAAAAAATTATTATTTTACATAATAATAAAATTGTTTACAAAGGTATTTTGGAATCTCTAAAAAGATTTAAAAATGATATTTTGGAAATTAAAAAAGGTTTAGAATGTGGTATTGGTATGAATAAATATCTTGATATATCAATTGGTGATATAATAGAAGTATTTGAATAAAAATAAATTACATTTAATTTAAATATTTATTACATTTAAAATTAAAGGGATAACTTATTTGTTAATAGAAAAAAAAAATATAAGAATTAAAAAAATTTCCAAAGAAATAAAAAAAAAAATTTCTATTATTTTAATTAAAAAAATTAAAGATCCTAGAATTAAGTTAGCTAATATTTCAAATATTTATATATCAAAAGATTTATCATATTTAAATATATTTATAACTTTTTTAAATAATAATAATTATATTGAATGTAAAAAAAATATTATTATAATGCAAAATGCATCTAATTTTTTTAGAAAAATGCTTAAAAAAGATATGTATTTACGTGTAATACCTAAAATAAAATTTATTTATGATTTTAAAGCTATAAAAAATATTAATTTATATAATAAAATTAAAAAAATTTTTAATTAAAACTTAAATTAATATTTAATTTAAGAAATAAAAAAAATGCAAAAAAAAAAAAATTAAAAAATAAATTTATTAATAATATTAATGGAATTTTATTAATAGATAAACCATATAATATCACATCTAATAAAATTTTAGAAATAATTAAAAGAAATTTTAATATAAACAAAATAGGTCATAGTGGAACTTTAGACCCTTTAGCTACTGGAATGTTAACATTATTTTTAGGTAAAGCAACTAAATTAGCTAAATATATAATTAATTCTGATAAAATTTATATAGTAACTATCATTCTAGGAATTCGTACTGATACATATGATTATGAAGGAAATATAATTAGTAAAAATAATATTAATATAAATAAAATAGAAATAAAAAATGCATTAAAAATATTTAATGGTAATATAAACCAAATTCCACCTATGTTTTCATCAAAAAAAATAAATGGATATCCTTTATATAAGTATGCAAGGAAAAAAATTAAAATTATTAGATATTTTAAAATTGTTAAAATTTATTATATTAAATTTTTATATTTAAAATTAAATAAATTAATATTAAAAATTTGTTGTTCTAAAGGAACATATATACGTAAATTTGTAGATGATTTTGGCTTATATTTGAATTGTGGAGCTTATGTATCAGAACTTCGTAGAACAAAAATATTTAATTTTTCTTATAAAAAAATGATAACTATAAAAGATATAAAAAATATTTTAAACATCGAAAATAATAAATACAAAAAAAAAAATATTTTAAATAAATTAATTATATCAACAAAAAATTTTTTTAAAATAAATAAATAAAACATATTTAAAATTGAATATAAAATTAAATTCAAATATATAAAATATTTATATAAATTAATATTAATGTTAAAATTAATATATATTTAAATAAATAAACTTTATACATATAAAATATATACACATTAAATCACTTATGATATAATTTTTAACTAGTAATTTAAATTAGAGATAATAAAATTTAAAAATAATAAAATTCTTTGGAGAATTTATAATGTCTCTAATCAATAAAGAAAAATATAAAATTATTAAAAAATTTGGTTATAATAAAAAAAATACAGGTTCTACTGAAGTTCAAATAGCTCTTTTAACTTTTAATATAAATAAATTACAAATTCATTTTATTAAAAATAAAAAAGATTATAGTAGCCGAAAAGGTTTATTAAAAATGGTATCAAAAAGAAAAAGGTTACTTAGTTATATTAAGAATAAAAACTTATCAAAATATAATATTTTAATTAAACATTTAAATTTACGTAGGTAAAATATTTTTATTGAAATTGAAAAAAAAGGGGGTTTTATTTTACCCCCTTTTTGTTTTAAAAATTAAATACTTTTTATTAAATAAATTTAAATTTAAATAATTTAAAAGGAACATATATTTGTTAAAAACAATTATACATAAATTTAAATATGGAAATAAATTAGTAAAATTGGAAACTGGGTCTATAGCACGTCAAGCAACATCTTCAGTTCTATCAAGTATTGAAGATACAGTTGTACTGGTAACAATTGTATGTAATAAAGAAGAAAATATAAATCAAAATTTTTATCCTCTTAATGTTAATTATCAAGAACGTTATTATTCTGTAGGAAAATTTCCAGGTGGTTTTTTTCGTAGAGAAGGTCGTCCAAGTGAAAATGAAATAATAATTTCAAGACTTATAGATAGATCTATAAGACCTTTATTTCCTGAAAAATTTATTAATGAAATTCAAATTATTGCAATAGCTATTTCAGTAAATCCTCAAATTAATCCTGATATTGTAGCCATAATTGGAACTTCAGCTGTTTTAAATATTTCAGGTATACCTTTTAAAAGCCCTATAGGAGTTTCAAGAATTGGTTATATAAATAATAATTATATATTAAATCCAACTTATAATGAAATTCAAAATAGTAATTTAAATTTAGTGATATCTGGTACTAAAGATTCAATATTAATGATTGAATCAGAATCAAATTTATTAAATGAAAATAAAATTTTAAATGCTATAGAATTTGGTAATATTAGTCAAAATATTATTATAGACAATATAAATTTATTTACAAATTTAGTTAAAAAAAAAAAAATTAAATTTAAAAATAAACCAATAAACAATAATTTAATTTATAAAATATCTAAATTATCAAAATTAAAATTAAATAATGCATTTTTAATAAAAAAAAAAAAAGAAAGAATAAAAAAAATAAATTTAATTAAATCTGAAATTAGTAAAAAAATAATAAAAAAAAATAAAGATTTAGATGAAAATAAAATTAATATTGAATTTGATTATTTTAAAAAAAGACTAATAAGAAATAAAATAATATATGAAAAATTTCGTCTTGATGGTAGAAAAATAAATAAAATTAGAAATTTGGATATTAAGGTAGGTATACTTCCCCGCACACATGGATCTGCAATATTTACCAGAGGTGATACTCAAGCGTTAGTGACAGTAACTTTAGGAAATGATAGGGATGCACAAAATATTGATGAAATAATAGGTGATAGAATAGATAGATTTATCTTACATTATAATTTTCTTCCGTATTGTGTAGGAGAGATAGGTTTACTTGGATCACCCAAAAGAAGAGAAATTGGTCATGGTTGTTTAGTTAAAAAAGGAATTAAATCTATAATGCCAACTATTGATACATTTCCTTATACTATTCGTGTTGTATCAGAGATAACAGAATCAAATGGATCTTCATCAATGGCATCAGTTTGTGGTGCTTCTTTAGCTTTAATGGATGCTGGAGTACCCATAAAATCACCTATTGCGGGAATTTCTATTGGATTAATTAAAGAAGGTAAAAAATTTATTATTTTAACTGACATAATTGGAGATGAAGATACTTTTGGTGATATGGATTTTAAAGTTATTGGTAATGGTAAACATATTACAGCATTACAAATGGATATTAAAACAGAAGGTATAAATATAAATATTTTAAAAAAATCTTTAAAAATTGCAAAAAAAGCAATTTTAAAAATTTTACAATCTATGAAAAAAAAAATTAAATATCCAAGAGATAATATTTCTATATATGCACCTAAAATTTATACAATTAAAATTAATCCTATTAAAATTAAAGATGTTATTGGAAAAGGTGGATCGGTAATTAAATCTATTACAGAAAAAACTGGAACAGTAATAGAAATTGAAAATTGTGGAACAATTAAAATTTCATCAATAGATGAAAATAAAGCTATTAAAGCTATAAATATTATTAATCAAATAACTTCAGAAATAAAAGTTGGTTGTATTTATAACGGAAAAGTTACTAGAATAGTTAATTTTGGGGCTTTTGTAAAAATAAATAATTATAAAGAAGGATTGGTTCATATTTCTCAAATTTCCAAAAAAAGAGTATATAAAGTAAATGATTATTTAACTCTTTTTCAAGAAGTTTTAGTTAAAGTCATTGAAATTGATAACAATGGTAGAGTTAAGTTAAGTATAAAGGAAGTTGATTCTTTAAATTAAAAAATATATATTTTTAAAAATATTAAATATTATTTTAAATATTTTAATTAAAATTTATATTAAATTATTTATATTAAATTTTAATTAAAATAACTTTTGAACCGGTTCGCAATGTTAGTGAAAATGATGCTTTTTCACTGTAAGACATGTAGACTGGTCGATACTAAAAAATGAGGCTTTTAAACATGTCTAAAAATGAAACATCTTTTGCTAATTTAGGTTTAAAAAATAATATTATTCAATCATTACATGATTTAGGATATACAAAACCATCACCAATACAAATCCATTGTATTCCGCATTTATTATTAGGAAATGATGTTTTAGGAATAGCTCAAACTGGGAGTGGTAAAACTGCAGCTTTTGCATTACCTTTTCTTAATAAAATCAATTTAACAATAAAATTCCCTCAAGTTTTAGTGATAACTCCTACTAGAGAACTAGCAATACAAGTTGGAAAATCATTTTTAAATTTTGCTAAATACATGAATTTAATTAAAATAGCTATTTTATATGGTGGTCAAAGTTATGATTTACAATTTAAATCGCTAAAAAAAAGACCACAAATTGTTTTTGGGACTCCTGGAAGGTTATTAGATCATTTAAAAAAAGGTACATTGAATTTATCTCATCTTATTGGTTTGGTTTTAGATGAAGCAGATGAAATGTTAAGAATGGGTTTTATTGAAGATGTAGAAAATATTTTATCTAAAATTCCTAAAATTCATCAAACAGCTTTATTTTCTGCTACCATGCCTAACACTATTAAACATATAGCTCATCGTTTTATGAATAATCCTAAAGAAATTAAAATTAAATATAACATTAATACCCGTCCAGATATATTACAAAATTATTGTAAAGTAAATAGAATTGATAAAAAAAAAACACTTAGTTATTTTTTAGAAATTGAAAATTATGATGCTGTTATTGTCTTTGTTAAAACAAAAAATTCGACTGTAGAAATATCTAATTATCTTGAAAGTAAAGGATATAATAGTTCTGCTTTAAATGGAGATATGAATCAAAATATACGTGAAAAAACTTTACATCGTTTTAAAAAAGGTAATTTAGCTATTTTAATAGCAACAGATATAGCTGCTAGAGGATTAGATGTAGATAGAATAAGTTTAGTAATTAATTATGATATTCCCATTGATTCAGAATCTTATATACATCGTATAGGAAGAACAGGAAGAGCAGGTAGAGCTGGTAAAGCTCTATTATTTATAGAAAATAGAGAAATAAAACTTCTTAGAAATATAGAAAATTTTATTAAATTTAAAATAAAAGAAGTTAAACTACCAAATTCAAATGAATTGAGTTATATAAGAATATCTAAATTTTCAGATAAAATTAAATTGAAGTTGGTAGTAAAGATGGTATTGAAGTTCGTCATATAGTTGGAGCAATTTATAATGAATGTAAATTAAATAATAAATTTTTAGGAAATATAAAAATATTTAATTATTATTCAAGAATTGAAATAAAAAAAAATATATTTAAAAAAATATTTAATAAATTAAATAAAATAAAAATTTTAAATAAATTTATAAACATTAAAGTAATAAAAAATAATGATAAAACACTTAATATTAATAAATTTAATAAAAAAAATTGATTTTAAAAATTAAATTTAAAAATAATTATTTTAATAATAAAAATATTAATAAATAACAATTTATTCTTAATATATCATCAATATGATATATTAAGAGTTTGGTATTTTAAAAATTATTAATATAATTATATAAATCTAGACATAATTTTTTAGTATTTGTTTTGTTTATAGCAGATATTAAATAATATTTTTTATAAAAATTTAAAGATTTTGTTATTTTGTTTGCTAAAAAGACTGCTTTGTTATTGTCTATTAAATCAATTTTATTAAATACAAGCCATATAGGTTTTTTATATAAAATTTTACTATATTTTTTTATTTCATTAAAAATTATATTTGCGTTTTCAATTGGATTGGATTTATCTAAAGGATATATATCAATTATATGAAGTAATATTTTACATTTTTCTAAATGTTTAAGAAAATTTATACCTAAACCTAAACCAAAAGAAGAACCCTTTATAATTCCAGGTACATCAATAATAATAATTTTTTTTTTTTTAATAAATACAACACCAAGATGAGGCTTTAGTGTAGTAAAAGGGTAACTGGATATTTTTGTTTTTGATGATGATACAGCTCTAAGAAATGAAGATTTTCCAGAATTGGGTAATCCTAATATTCCAACATCTGATAATAATATTAATTTTAAATTTATATTAATAATATATCCTTTTTTCCCAGATGTGTTTATTTTAGGGTATCTATTTACAGATGATTTAAATTTTGTATTACCTAATCCATGTTTTCCACCTTTTGATATCAAAATAATTTGTTTGTTATATGTAATATTACATAAAATTTTATTTTTATTAATATCTGTGACTCTTGTTCCTAATGGAACTTTAATAACAATATCTTTTCCCTTTTTTCCAGTTTTGTTATTTTTTTTTCCATTTTGTCCACATGATGCAAAATATTTTTTTTTAAATTTAAAATTAATTAAACTTTTTAAGTTTTTATTTCCAATTAACCATACATTACCTCCATCACCTCCATTTCCTCCATTTGGACCACCTTTGCTAATGTATTTTTCTCTACGAAAACTAATACAACCATTACCGCCATTTCCCGATGATGTTATAATATTAAATTCATCAAAAAATTTCATAATTATTCTCTAAATTAATTATTAAATAATAATAATTTTTATTAAATAAATAATTTTATTTTTAAAAAATAAACAACTTTTTTTTAAAAAACAAAATATTAAATATGATTAAAATATTTGTTTTTCAATTAAATATACTAATTAATCTCTTTTTGTTAATTCCTTTTATTTCGAATTTAACTTTACCATTTATTAAAGCAAATAAAGTATGGTCTTTACCACATCCAACATTTATTCCTGGATGAAATTTAGTTCCACGTTGTCTAACAATTATATTTCCTGCTTTTACAGTTGCTCCTCCAAATTTTTTAATTCCTAAACGTTTACTTTTTGAATCTCTACCGTTTCTTGTCGATCCACCTGCTTTTTTATGTGCCATATTTTTATCTCATTTTAAAAATTTATATTTTGTATTTTTAATTTAGTAAACCATTGTCTATGACCTTGTTTTTTACGAAAATGTTTACGACGTTTGAATTTTAAAATAATAATTTTTTTATTACGAAAATGTGATATTATCTTTGCTTCAATTTTTATATTTTTAATAAATGGATTGCCTAAATTAATGTTTTTATTATTACATATCATTAATACCTTTGAAAATTCAATTATATTATTTATTTTACAATTAATTTTTTCCATTATTATAATTTGCCCTGGAATTACTTTATATTGTTTACCACAACTTTGAAAAACTGCGTACATAAAATCTCCAGTTTAATAATTAAATTAATATAATATATCTAATATATAATTATATTATAAATAACATTTATTATATATATTTTA